>JAEEGT010000194.1 GCA_016280465.1 Lachnospiraceae bacterium
CTCCCGTTTTTGGATCTTCTGTTAAGATTATATCCCATGACTGCGCCAACAATACCTCCCAGTATATGTGAAAGATTGGAGATATTATCGTTCAGGAACAGTCCGTCATATACCTGCTGTCCGATAAAGATCAGTGCCACAAGGATAACGGTGATGGGTATCTCACCTTCTTTAAAGCTCGTAAAGGACGTTAAAAGGATAAAAGCAAAGACAACTCCGCTGGCCCCGCAAAGAGCCACATTCGGAAAGAAAATGTAATTCACCACCGCAGTGATGACCGCCGTAACGGCTATGATCTCCAGGATCTTTTTGTATCCGTACTTTTCCTCAAGCATGGGCCCCAAAAGAAGTATATAGGACATGTTCCCTATGTAGTGGGGCCACCCCGCATGTCCCAGTACATGAGTGAAAAATCTCACATAGGTAAGGGGTGAAGTAAGGGGCGAATGGTAGGTCATAAACAGAAGCTTGTTGCTGTAACCCGCCGTAAGGTAATTTACCACCAGGGTAATAAAACACACTGCCGCAAAGGACAGCACCGCCGGTGAATTGAGAGTAATGCTTATGCGTTTCTTCATGTTGAACACTCCTGAGCCGTCTATAGGATATATAATACACTTTTCCCAAAATCTTTGCCACATTTGTTTCCCCTTATATACTGTTTTTTGTTTACCGTCCTTTCCTGTTTGTGTTATCATTTGAAAGAAAAAAACATTGTTTGAGGGGTATATATGGCTTCAAAGATCAACGACAGGTACATCAAGGAATTCTTTGGCCTTGGGGACTCTCCCGAGGATGAAGAAGAACTTGAAGAGATAAAAAAGACTCTCATCAAAGAGACCTATGAAAACGGTCAGGATATCATCACCGTTGACGGCGATTCCGACGGAATGTATTTTCTCGAATCCGGAACCGCCACCGTTCACGGGCGTGACGGAGCGCAATTAAATATCCTTCATGTGGGACAGTATTTCGGTGAGTACGCCGCTCTTACGGGACAGAAACGTCTTTCCACCGTGCGTTCCCACGGTAAGACCGTTGTCTATAAGATCGGCAGCGAGGATGTTGTCCGTTTCCTTTCCAAACATCCCGAAATATACGGGGAACTGATGAAGCGCGTATACAATCAGGTTTCCCATAAGCACGCCCAGATCCTGGCGCTTTCCGGGAATCGCAAGGGTGTACTTTCCCACCCCTCCAACAATCTGCCCATCACAAAGAAACAGGTGGTGATCCAGTACGGATTGCTCATCATTTTCTTTTTGCTCACGGCTTTCTTTATTCCGACAGAAACAGGCGCTCCCGTCTTTATGGTGCCTCTTGCTTTCATGCTTGTATGGGTACTCATAACCAAACGTACCGTGGAATCTCTGGTTGTATCCATCATGCTTGCGGCTATCCTTGTTTACCGTGGGGATTTCTTCTCAAGCTTCACCGATGCCTTTATGGACACCATGGGTGCTTACGACAACGTGTTTACGGTACTTGTGATGGCTCTTATGGGTGGAATGGTAAACCTTATAGTCTGCACCGGCGGTGTCACCGCCTTTGAAAAAGCAGCCTATAAACTTGGAAGATCCAAACGAAGCATTTACCTTACATCTCTCGGTATCATGGCCGCCACCTCCATAGATGACGGACTCAATATGCTCTGTGCTTCCTATGCGGCCTATACTCCCGCCAAAGAAAAAGGGATCGTCCGTGAGAAGCTGGCTCTCTTCTTTACCATGCTCCCCACGGTCTTAAGTTCCTTCTTTCCCCTTTCTTTGTGGGGCATATTCGTGATCGGTACCCTGTCGGCCACCGTCAAAGAAGAGACTGTCGGTGTGTTCTGCAGATCCATTCCCTTCAATTTCTTCTCGATCCTGACACTTATCGCCATGGTATTGTTTGCTTTCGGTCTTTTTCCCAAGTCAAAGCAGATAAAGGATGCGGAAAAAAGATACGAGGAAGAAGGCACTCTCTGGCCCGCAGGCTCAGAAAAGTTCTTAAGCGTTCACGAAACCGAAATCTGGGGCAAGATTCTGAATGTCATGCTTCCAATCCTTGTCCTGGCAGCAAGTTCCCTAGCGGTCAGAAGTATACTGAACAAGAGCTTTGTGGTGGACAGTGCCGTGGGACTTGTGGCCACTCTGGTGTTCATGTTCTTCATGTATTGCTTCAGAGGCATCTCGACCCCCGAAAACTTTGTGGAGAACCTCATTGACGGAATAGCCTCTTCCGCTCTTCCCTGCATACTCTATCTTTTGACCTCCTGCTTTGCCACCCAGCTTTCCGGCCTCAATCTTTCGATCTACTTTGAAGATGCCATCGATATATTCGATAAGATCGTGTTCCTGTTGCCTGCAGTGGTATTTATATGTTCACAGTTGCTCACTATGGCTCTCGGATCTTCCTGGGCCATGTACGCCATCGCTTTTCCCATAGTGTTAAAGCTGGCTGTGACCCTGAACCTCAATCCCCTTATCTTCATCGGCGCCATAGCGGGTGCCGGTATCGCAGGCGAAAAGACCTGCCCCTTCACCGCCGAGGCGGTAAACATAGCCAATGCCGTGGGCATCAGTCCCGAAGCCGCCAAAAAGGTTCGAATCAACTATGCTACCGTGATATCCGTAATGGCTTCGGTGTTCTATCTCATATGCGGTTTCTTTGTCAGACTTTGATCCATAAAATAAAAAAGAAAGGCTTGTCAGTTCAGACCGACAAGCCTTTTTCTTTGTGTTGAGTGTTCTTTATACTTCCGAAACGCCCTTGCATTTCTCTATCGTATCGATTGTACCGTCCGGATTGTAATTAAACTCCGCCACACAGACACTCCTGTGGAACAGGCTTCCTCCGGGAAGTTCTCCCGTGTGGTAAAAAAGATAGGAATGTCCCTTGAAATCCGCGATCCCGGGGTGGTTTGTGAACACTCCGCCCTCTTCGGTCATCAGTACGCCCCCGTACTTCCAGGGTCCGGTGGGACCTTCCGATGTGGAATAAGCAAGGTGCTCATCCTTCTTATCAAGGGCAAACCCGGCGTAGACCATGTAGTAAAGCCCATTCCTTTTGTAAAACCATGGTCCCTCACCGTAAGTGGTGCCTGTCATGTGACTGCCCTTTGCAAAGGACTCTTCCGTCATGGGGATCTTCACGATACCCTTCTTTTCATCGTAAGAGACCATGTCTTCGTTGAGAAGTACATAACGAAGCTCGGGATTTCCGAAATAAAGATAAGCCTGTCCGTCGTCATCGATGAACACGGTGGGATCTATGTCATTCCAGTCTCCCTCATCAATAAGAGGATGTCCCAGGTCCTTAAACGGACCTGCAGGGGAATCGGAAATACCAACGGCGATGGCCATGCCGCTTCCCTTCTTGTGTACGGGACAGTAAAGATAAAACTTTCCGTTCCTTTCAACTGCCTGAGGCGCCCAGGCTCTGTCATCGGCCCACTCTATGTCATCCAGGGAAAAGATCTTTCCGTGATCCGTCCAGTTTACCATGTCTTTGGTGGAAAACAGACGCCAGTCATACATGGTATAAAAGTCATTTTTAAGGACATCTTCATCATGAGTGGTGTAAAGATACAGGGTGTCCCCGTAAACCATGGGGGCCGGGTCTGCGGTATATATGTTTTTGATTATGGGGTTTGAGCAAAAGCCTTTGTCCATCTGTCCGTTCTCCCTGTCAAGATCTATCTTGTAAATCCCGAAATGAACTTCCAGGCATTCTCACAGCTGTGATGCCTGCATTCGTGGATCTGATTGTTTACGCTTGCAAAGGCAGTTCTGCAGACACCGTCTTCGCTGTCATAATAGTTTACGGTAAGGATGCTGCCCCTTGACTCATCGGGAACTTCCTCAACGCGGTCACCCTTTACTCCGTAGTATTTCTGCTCCCATTTGTCCTTGTGGTCAAAAGAAACCGCATCGAACTTACCCTTTGCTCTTAACTTATTCACGTCTGCGATATACTGCACTCTCTCAACGCCGCTCTCTCCCTGATAGGGAAGTTCAACAAGGTGTGACAGCTCTCCTCCGGAATAAAAGACGGGCACGCTGACTGAAGTGTTAAATCCGGGATCACCAAGAGATCTTCCGAAAGGATTGTTCTTTACCGGGAACAGAGCGCTGCAGGGCATAAGACCCGCAAACTCATTAGGATACTGCTGATACATGTCCCAGGTCTTGCCTGCACCCATGGAGAAACCGGTGGCGTAGATCCGCTTTTCGTCGACATTGTAACGTTTCTTCAGTTCGTGAACCACCTGAATGGCTTCCTCTGCGGGAAGGTCCTGGTGATTCTCAACAGAAACAAAAAGAAAACCGTATCTGTGGCAGATCTCCCACCAGCCGGCCACAAATGTCAGATACATGGAAGAATCTCCGCCTCCGTGGAAACCGACCACCAGGGGCATGGGACCCTTGTCCGGAAGATCTTTGTTGTAATAAGCAAAATATCCCGCTTTGTGAGACTCCGTGCCCTGGTACCGGCCCCGGTTGTCAGCAGAGGTCTTTACCGTCAGGATACCGGGTTCTTCTTTCATGTTAAGGGCTTCGAAATCCGGTTCGATCTCGATATTGCCGCACCACATCTTA
Organism: Lachnospiraceae bacterium; assembly: GCA_016280465.1. Taxonomy (GTDB): domain Bacteria; phylum Bacillota; class Clostridia; order Lachnospirales; family Lachnospiraceae; genus UBA1258. The sequence goes on from JAEEGT010000194.1 coordinate 4,581, forward strand.
AACTTGCGTACAAAAGCTTTAAAATCTGCTTCGTAGTCGGCGGTTTCTTTTACCAGCAGGTTCTTACAGTCCCTGAAGCTGTCATTGATCTCACTGCTGTTTCCGACGCTGAGCACCGCTATATCATTTCTTTCCACCTTCGGAACGGCGCTTAGCCTTTCCATGGACACCATGGCGGGAGTGATCTCACCGGGTCCCCAAAGGTATTCTCCCTTGAGAGTCTTCAAAAGATGCTTTGCACAATAGTCCGCAGACTTACCGAAACTGTAGATATCCGCTCTGAAAATGGCTCCTCTGATGAAATAGCCCTTAAACTCCCGTTTAAAGAAATCCGTGATCTTGCAGATGCCGTCTTCGTATTCGGCATTGATCTTTGTTTCCGCGATAAGGTCCGCGTAGAGGCTCTCATCGGTCCCTTCCCATCCCGATTCAGCCGTGGGATACACGAATAAAACTGCGGAATCCGCTGCAGAAGCGATCTTTTCAAGGCCCGTGTTCTTTGCAAACTCCACGGCCTCTTCCATGCACATGGGTTCTTCCTCAAAAACCAGCAAAAGCGGCGCTCTGAAGCCGTAATTGAGTGCTTCTCCGTCAATGTCGGTAGCGGGAACATACGCCTTTAAAAAGAACCTGTCGTACTTATGCTCCCAGTACTTCGCTCCCCCCGAAAGTTTAATGACCTCCGGTCTTGTCATCATTGCCATACCTAACCCTCCTTGGGCTTAAAGCCCCTCTTTATTGTCAAGCGATTCCCTCGACGCTTGAAGTCTGGATCTCGTTCATGCGGGCGTAACTTCCGCCCAGCGCCACCAGTTCCGCATGGGTTCCGCTTTCTTTGACCCTGCCTTCTTCGATCACCAGGATCTTGTCAGCATTGCGGATAGTCGAAAGTCTGTGGGCGATGGCGATTATGGTGCGGGATCCCGCTATTCCCGCAATGGCAGCCTGGATCTGTCTTTCCGTCTCCACGTCAACGGAAGCCGTAGCTTCGTCAAGGATGATCACAGGCGAATGTCTGAGGATCGCCCTAGCAATGGCCACCCGCTGTTTCTGTCCGCCGGAAAGCCTAAGTCCCCTCTCTCCCACCAGGGTGTCGTAGCCGTCAGGCATCGCAAGTATATCCTCGTGGATATTTGCGGCCTTGGCAGCCTCTTTGATCTCTTCGAGAGTGGCCTCCGGTACCGCATAGCCTATATTCTCGGAAATGGTACCGTTAAAAAGAAAAGTATCCTGGAGCACCGGAGAGATATTCTGTCTCAGACTCTCCAGAGTCACATCATCAATGTCATGACCGTCAAGATAGATATGTCCCTCGGAAGGCTCATAAAATCTTGATATAAGCTGTGTAAGGGTAGTCTTTCCGACACCTGTGGGACCTACCAGCGCCAGCATCTTGCCGGGCTCACAGGTAAAAGAAACATCCTTTAAGACTTCACCGCCGGTCTCATAGGAGAAGCTGACATTCTCAAACCTTATCTCACCCTTAACGTCCTTAAGGGTAACAGCGCCCTTTTTATCCTCTATCTCACAGGGAGCGTCCAATACCGCAAGCACACGCTCGGCACCGGCCATGGACTGCTGCATGTTCTCAAGGAGGTTTGCAAGACCCGTAACGGGGCCGTAGAAAAGACCGAGATAAAGAAGGAATGCCACGACATCCTCCACCAAAAGCCCTTCCTTCCAGGCAAGGAGGCCTCCGAAGGCCACCACCAGGACAGTACCCAGGGATGAAATGAATTCCACCGAAGGATGGAAAATGGCGCTTATCTTAAGGGCCTTGAGCATAGCCGCAATATGTTCGAAATTCTTGGTATCCACCTGTTCGGTCTCATACTCTTCACGGCCGAAGGACTGTATTTCATGGATACCCGACAGGTTGTCCTGCAGTTTTCCGCTCAGTTCACCCATTTTCTTTTGGGATATCCTGAAAAAAGGCCTGACTTTCTTTGAAAAGATGATGCCCGAAAGGAAAATAAAAGGAATGGGTGCGCAGGTAATAAGGGCAAGCTTTACGTTGATGGTAAGAAGGACGATCAGTACACCCAGAAAGGTAACCACATTGGTTATGGTCTCAGGGATCATATGAGCGTAAAGAAGTTCAAAATCCCTGGTATCGTTGACGATACGGCTCATGAGATCGCCGGTCTGCTTGTCGTGAAAATATCCAAGATGCATGCGCTCAAGCTTGTCATAGGTCCTGGTACGCATGTCTCCCACCAGGTTCCAGGCTGCTTTATGAGCAAGAAAGTTACTTAAGAACCTGAAAAGGACTCGTAACAGATAAAGACCTACCAAAGCCCCGGTATAAAGCATGATCTTCTTCATGCCCTCTTCATTGACACCGCGGCTGACGGTTCCGGTCATGGCGGAAAGCACCTTCGGTGCAGCCAGATTGACCGCCGTAAGAGACAAGGTGGACACGATGGCGATGATGTAAAATGTCTTGTAACGTATGGCCTCTCTGCTAAGTCTTAAAAGCATTTTCATAAACTGATAACCCCTTTCACGCCGGCCATGATTGAGCCGGACCACACACCACATATTTTAACAAATAAAATGCTCCGCCACAACAGTGACGGAGCATCAAAATCATTCTACCGCCTATCCCCGGCGGATGATATTTTAAATACCCTTCTCAAGCATATTTTCTGACTATGGCACCCATCTCTTCCCACTTGCGTTCCATATCTTCCACAAGCTTTATCTGGGTCCTGGTACGGTCTAAATTATGTCCCTCGCGATGTACCATAAAGTAGGTGTCACCCTGAAGATAATCTGTCAAAAACCTCATGCCGCATTCAAGGGTCATGGTCTTTGCACCGTATGGAAGAAGTCTTATCTCATCTTCCGTTAATGCGCCGCCCACGCCCTCAAGATATCCCTTAACATAGCTCTCGAAAAGTTCGGTGGAAAGGGAAACCCTGGAAAGATCCTGCTCGTCCTCGGCCGCAGTGTTGGCACCGAATCTGATGGAATCGCCGAAATCGTAGATGGAAAGTCCCGGCATTACCGTATCAAGATCGATCACGCAGATACCTTTGCCGGTCTTTGCGTCCAGCATGATATTGTTTAACTTGGTATCATTGTGAGTGACCCTTAAAGGAATGACTCCTGCCTTTAAAAGCCCGGCGCAGTAATCCATATCGGCCTTGTGAGACCTGTAAAAATCGATCTCTGCCTTCACGGATGCCGCTCTCCCACACTTATCCTCTGCCACAGCAGCCTCAAAGGCTTCGTAACGCTTCGGTGTATTGTGGAAATCGGGAATGGTCTCCTTAAGGAGTTTTGCGTCAAAGCCCGACATAAGACCCGAAAATCTGCCAAAGGCCACGGCACTTTCGTAAAAATCCTCCGGAGTCCTTGCTCTGTCAAGAGACAGTGAATCCGTTATGAAGGTATAGGCTCTCCAGTAAAATCCGTTGTCATCTCTGTAGTAAGCCTTACCGTCAGAAGCCTTCATGGGGTTCAGAGTCTCTCTTTCGGGATCTCCCCCACGGGCAACGATCTGTGACCTTAAATAGTCCGTAACAAGAACCACATTGTTCATAAGGCCGACAGGATCCTTGAAAACATCGGAGTTCATGCGCTGAAGTATATAACGCACCTCTCCTTCGGTGATCACAAGAAAGGTATCGTTAATGTGGCCGTTTCCGTACCTGTCGCTGCTCTTTACTTTCCTGTCTCCGAAAAAGGCCTTGATGGCATCTTCTTTTTTGCGACAGCATTCTTCATGTGTCATATCTAATCCTCTTTGTTATTTCCAAAGATCATCCGGATACACACCCTTGTCTTTAAGAGCCTTTATGGCGTTCATAACCGCTTCTTTGTCCTCTTTGTAGGTGACACCGAACCATTTGTCGGTACTCTTAAGTACCTTAACGCTTGCTTTGCCCGCGGTGATGAGCTCCTGAACGGGTCCAAGAAGATAGAACTCACTCTTCAGAGGGTTCTTCTCAACCTGTGTCTCAAGGAATTCGTCGAAGCCCTTCTCCAGTTCCTTAAAGAAGCTTTTCTTAAAGCCCCAAAGGTTCATGGATACTATGGAGCCTGCGTCGATGTCTTTCCAGGTTTCACCGTTATCATCGGAAAAAGCAGCACCTTTTTCGGTCTTGATAATCTTTGTCTTTTCTTCTATCTTTTTTAAATATCCGTTCTCTACGGAGCAGACGCCTCTGGATACGGAGCCGTTTTCCGTAAGAGTATTTGAAAGTACATAGCCTACCATGCTGTAATCGTAGGAATCGTTGGAAGCATCCTCTGTAAGGGCTTCGTAGATCTTCTTAAAAGCCTCGGGGCCGTAATAGTCATCGGAATTGATGACGGCAAAGGGACCGTCTACCGCATCCTTACAGCAAAGTATCGCATGACCCGTACCCCAGGGCTTTACCCTGCCTTCCGGTACCGAGCAGACCTTTCCCGAGCTTGTGGTCTTGGGAAGCTTATCAACTTCCTGATATACATAGTTCACATCGCAGACCTTGGAAAGACGGTTACCCACCGATTCCTTAAAGTCCTTCTCGATCTCTTTCTTGATGATGAACACGATCTTCTTAAATCCTGCCCGAAGAGCATCATAGATCGAGAAATCGATTATGATCTGACCCTTATCATCCACGGGATCGATCTGTTTCAAACCGCCGTAGCGGCTTCCCATTCCTGCGGCCATAATGACCAAAGTAGGCTGTTTCATTGCAATTTGTCTCCTTTATTCTTTACCGTTTCTTAATCCGTCCATGATGAAGACTTCATCATTGATCCTGGACTGTTCGGCGGCATAGGCCATAAGATGGCTTTCAACAGACTTCTCTATGCCGGACCGGGTTTCGATTTTCTCACCCTTGTGCATAATAGCCTCCATGAAGTCCATAGTCAAGCGGTAGTCTCCTCCGCCGTGGAAGCCTTCCTCGTTGTTGATCTCGATCTTTCTGACCTCGCCTTCGTAATGGTAATTGGCGGAGTATTTTGTTACGGTAATAAAATCTTCGGAGTCATCGCCGTAGATATCCCCGTGCTCGCACATGACCTTGATGGTACGATGCATCTTGTTGGAAAGGCCGCTTAAATGGAAGGTGGCGGTCACACCGTTTTCAAACTCGATGTTGGTCACCTGATTGTCGCACACATTATTGTCGCACCTGAATACGCAGCGGCCGTAAGGTCCTTCTCTTAAGGCTTTGAGTATGCCTTCCTCAGTCTGATCCTCGGTAAGCACCGTTGCGGGCCACTCTCCGATTATGGGAAGGTAAGCCTTTCTGCCGTCAAAGCGGCAGGTATCTGCCAAAGGGCAGTCCAGACATCTGTCCGCAGAGCCTTCCGGAGCATTCTCTTTTCTGAAAAAAGCAAGATTTCCGAAGGAAGAGATCTTCTTTGCATTGCTTCCCACAAGCCAGAGAAGGATATCCAGATCATGACAGGATTTCTGCATGATTATGGGGCTGGATGTGTCGGAATTACGCCAGTTTCCGCGGACAAATGAATGTGCCATGTGGAAGTTTCCCACATTTTCCGCGTGCTGGATTGTAATGACACGCCCCAATTCATTAGAGTCGATGACCTGTTTAATGGCCGAGAAGAAACGTGTGTAGCGAAGCACGTGGCATACCACGATATTAACGCCCTTTTCCTTGGCCTTGTCCCTGATCTCGATACATTCCCTTACATTGGGGGATATGGGTTTCTCCAGCAGGATATCGTAGCCAAGATCGATGGCTGCCATGGCCTGTCTGTAGTGATCCCGGTCCATTGTGGAGATGATCAGCGCATCGGCGATCTTACCCTTTTTGAAAAACTCTTCGGCATCGGAAAA
>JAEEGT010000195.1 GCA_016280465.1 Lachnospiraceae bacterium
AAAATGTAGTCACTTATGGCTGTAATACCCTCACCTATAAGTATTTCCTGAATTGTGTCCCTGTAATTTGTACCATCAACATCCGTCCAAGGATTGGATGTTATTTGTCCCGAACCGGTAAACTCGAGAACTCTTGTTGTAGTTCCGTTACTTTCGTCTCTATCATATATTTCCCACGACACATTATTGATTGTACCGGAAGCTACTGTTCCATCAGAAACCGTCACCGCGCATGTAGAAGTCTTGCTGCCGTCTGTGGTGGTTACCGTTACGGTAGCCGAACCAAGACTTACACCTGTGATGGTGGCGGTGTTTGCGGAAGCTCCGGTTCCCGGAGTCACCGTTACGATACCTGCAGGGCTTACGGACCAGGTCACGCTTGTATCTGCCGCATCACTGGGTGCGATGGTTGCCGTCAAGGTTGCGCTCTGTCCCACTCCCACGCTCTTGGTGGTGAAGTCAAGGGTTACACCCGTGACGCTCTTAGTAAAGGTTGCGTTGGCTGAAATGGTTACCGCATCGCTTGGCATGGTGAAAGTTGCCGTATTACCGGAAGTTGTCACTGCCACGCTCGCGCCCGAACTAGTGGTAGCAGTAACCGTTAACCCCGAAAGCGCATAGCCTGTTGAGGCCTCAGCGGTTACCGTTACGGTGGTTCCGCAACCTGCGGTGGAAGCAGCGGCTCCGTTTCCTATGGTATTTCCGTCAGCATCGGTAACCGTTATGGTACCTCCCGTAATGGAACCGGTCGAAATGGTTACACCATAAGGTCTGGGTGTCTCCGTCCACTGTGCGTAAAGTACTTTATTACCGGAGTCCGTAGCAGAAACAGATGAAACCTGAGTACCTCCGGTTCTTGCAGTAAACCAGCCTGCGAATTCGTATGCTTTTTCTGTGGTGGGGTCCTTGGTTCCCACGGTGGGAAGGCTTACGCCCGTACCATATACATAACTTGTGGGTAATGCCGAATTGAAGGTTCCGCCCTCGGCATTAAGTGTCAAAGTGTAGGTTTCGCCCGTGAAAGTGGCAGCAACCGATACATTGCCCGCGGGCATGTTAAACTTCCGTGAATTGCCGGTTCCGGTAAGAGCAACCTGATTTCCGTTTGCCTCCGTAACCGTTATGTTATCAAGACTATAGTGTTCGCTCGGTGTGATACTCAAAGTAACCTGATTTCCCTCAGGTGCTTCCGAAACGGATGCGGTTACGCTTCCGCCTGCAGCCGCTTGGCTCACGGTTACAGTATATTTAACAAGGCCTGTCTCCACTGAGAAGGAGCAGGACGCGACCTTGGCGCCGTCCTCGGTGGTGGCGGTAACAGTCACATTGCCGTCCGCTACACCGGTGACTGTTCCGGTCAATCCGCTGCCCGAAACCGTAGCAACCGCTTCATCACTGCTGCTCCATGTTATGCTCTTGTTTGTTGCATCGGCAGGGGATACAGTTGCGGTAAGTGTAAGAGTATCCCCAACACCAAGCCGCGCCGACGTCTGATCCATGGACACGCTGGACACCGCTACGGTTGCGGTGGTTGAGGTACCGGGATCAGTAGTGCTTCCGCTGTCGTTATTTGTGTTCTGTGTATTGTTGTTAGCCTTTGTATCTGCTTTCGCTGTTTCTTTTTTGGTTTCAGGTTTAGGCTCCGCTTCGGGTTCTTTCTCGGGCTCTGCTCCGGGTTCTTGATCCGGTACGGAAACTTTAGCGTCCCCACCCTCACCCTTCTCGTTAAGGATGTTTGCAACGGTCTGCTCACCGCTGGCCTGCTTGTTTACGTCAGTTTCAACAACAGTGTTAACACGGTCCGCTTCGCTTGAAACCGCGGCAAGAATCTCTGCAGAGCCACCCTCTGCGGAAGCCTCGTTGATAGCCTCGGTCATAACGGTTCCGATGGCATCCACGGCTTCATTCACATGACCCGCATCGTAGTTTCCGTTACCCATTTTCGCAACGGTTTCATTGATGGTTCCCGTAACGGTGTCGGAAACCTTCACAAGGTCCTCATCCTTAAGGCCCGCTGCTTTGGCCTCGGTAATGACCCTGGCAGTATTTACCACGGTACTTTCGGTTACCGTGCTGAGTTCTTCATCGTTAAAGCCGGCCTCAGAGCCTGCTTTCACTGTTCCCTTGGCGCCAAGAAGGATCGACTCCTCCAGGGGCAGGTTCGGTCCCGCCACATCGGCTGCGGAATTTGCCGCAACCACCATGATCCGTGCTTTGTTTCCGAGGAAGGGTATTGCATCGTTGATTCCTGCGGCATTAAGTTCATCCGCAGCGGAGCCGTACATGGAAATTCCCTCGGAACTGGTTGCTTTGTGCAGCATATAGATCTTGTCTTTGGAAAAGCCCGTAGCCTTGGCGATACGGTCCGTAAGTGCCTTGTCCTTCTGAATTGCGTCAATGGCAAGGGCAGGAAGGTCTTCCTCGCGGAAGTACTCTTTCCTGATGGATATGGTGGCATCCCCCTCTGCCTCCTCATCAAGGTAGACGGTAATCATTTCGCCGGCATACACATCAACTTCCGTTATTTCATGGGTTCTGGGATTCTCCGCCACCACATGGACAACGCCGTCGGTTACCATTACTGTCTCGTGACCTTTTGAATCTTTGCCGATAAAGGCAGATGTTCCGCGTATACCGCAGACCATTGTAGAAGTACGTATATCGAAGGTCTCGTCGTCTTCAAGTTTTTCGTTAACATTGAAGAAAAGACTCCCCGATTTAAGATCGAATGCAAGTTTCTTGCCCTTAGCCTGAATCTGGGCTTTACTGCCCTCCTCAAGGGTAAGAAGTCTTGTTTCATCAAGAGAAACCATTACAAGGCTCTCAAGGGCTGTTGTAAGGCTGTGCCCGGAACTCAGTCGCATCTTCTCCACCAGGGTCTTTTCTTTGCCCTTACCATCGTAGAGATTGACGGTTCCCACAATTCTCTGAAGTCTGATGCTGATGGCGGTAATGCGGTTTGCGTTGAGTATAATGGCCGCTACCACAGCGATGACCGCAACTGCGGCACACACGCTCCCGATAATGACGGGTTTCTTCGCCAGCACCTTTGTAGTTTTCTCTGCACCCATGTTAAGTAACCTTCCTCGATTATTTCTCGGTGCACGCCCGTAACCCTCATGTGCACACACCGCACCACCTATACATTAATGCAGAAAAAGAAAGAGCACTACGTACCAAAGTACGTAGTGCCCCACTCTTTATCATAACATTGAAGTTTTGCCGTTTTTGTTATTCAATTACTGATTGTAATTATCGTTGCCGTTGTTAACGTTATCGCCGTTATTTCCGCTATCGTAAGGGTTATTGTTGTAGTTGTTATAATTGTTATCGTTGTAGCCGTTAAAGGGTTCCTCGGGTATCACGAAGGCTGCGATGATGTAAACCCAGATGCTCATTCCGCCGGGGATGATAAGTAACAGGGTGATAAGTCTTACCAGGGACGAATCCATGTCCAGGTATTCAGCGAGGCCTCCGCAAACTCCTGCAAACTTCTTGTCCTGTCTTGATCTGTATAACTTCTTTCCGTTGATATTCATGTTTCTCCTCCTCTATCGATGACCGTTTATGTCATGTGCAACTTTGTATTGCTAACTATGTTGCTTTGTATAGTAGCAATCTATCACAGATATTTATAAAAATAAATACCTTTTTGAAATATTTTTTTGTTTTTATTTCGTTAAAAAGAAAAAATACGAAAAACCGGCCCTTGAAGGGTCGGTTTTTTTGATCTGTATGCAATGTCCTGTGAGCTATCCTCTGGCCTTACTGTCCTTTGAGTAGATCATAACATCATCGCCGGATCTTATCACAGTATCCCCTTCGGGAACGATGATCTTACCCTTGCGCTTTATCATAACTATCAGGGACTGCCTGGAAATATCCAGTTTCTTGATGGGAAGTCCCACCCAGTTATGCTCATCCTTTATCTTGATCTCCGTAAGTCTGATATTGTTCTGTTCATCAAAATGTCTGGCTCCCAGGATCAGCACATCCCCGGCCCTCAAAACCGTATCGCCTCTGGGAACCGTTTCTTCTTCATCCCTGATTACCAGTACCAACACCGTTTCCGGCGGAAATACGATATCCTTTACGGCCTTATCTTTCCAGGGATGGTCTTCGGCCACTACACCGGCCACGAAATTGATGGGACGTTCTTCTTCCCTGAATACGATCTTGTTGATCTTGGTGTAGCTTTCAACGAAGCCTGCGGAAATGATACCTGTAGGAATGGCAACCATGCCCACACCAAGAAACGAGATAACTATGGCCATTATCCGGCCCCCCGCCGTCACGGGATATATATCACCGTAACCTATGGTCAGAAGAGTGGATGTAGACCACCAGATGCCGGAAAAAGCATTTTTAAATACTTCAGGCTGTGCTTCGTGCTCCAGGGAGTACATGCAAAGGGACGAAGCCACCATTAGTATCAGGATCATTATAACTGAGGAAAATATCTGCTTTTTCTTTTCATTGATGACGTCCAGGATAACATTAAAGGCATCATAGCGGGAATTGATCTTAAAGAGCCTGAAGATCCTGATAACCCTGAACACCCTGAAGGCCACCGCCCCTGCCGGTATAAAGATAGGCAGGTAATAGGGGAAAAAGGTAAGGAGATCTATGATGCCCGACATGGAAAAAACAAAGGCAAGGATTGCTCTTGCTCTGCTCTTATCCGGATAAAGAAGGTCTGCGGTCCATATCCTTAAGATATATTCGATGGTGAAAATAATGACCGTCACGAGCTCGATCACCTCAAGAACAGGTTCATAGGGCGCAAATTCGACATATGTGGACATGATGGTGCCCGCAAGGCTTATGATGATGACCGCTGCGATAAGCATATCAAAGAGACGGCTTGGAATGTCGTGGACGTTGCCGATCTGGATTATGTCGAATATGCGGGTTTTAAGTTTATTGGATTTGGACTTCATTCAGGTTCTCCAAACGCTACACAAAAGTATTAGTTGGGGTTGGTGTATGTTGTTTCGGATGTGCCGCACACTGAACAAACGTGTGTCCAAAAGTCCGGCAAAGAAGGATCATTGGTCGCTATAGGCGGCTGGAAGTATTGCCATTCTTCCCAGACATGATTACCCGTAGGTTGAATCGTATAATCATTTTCAGCGCCACATCTTGAACATCTGCTATGTCCGGTGCCCGAAGCTCCACAGGTAGGTGCAACAGTTACCCAGGAATCGTAACTATGTCCGAGGGCAGCGATTTCTTCTTCGGCGGTCTTTCCGCATCTTGAACATTTTTTATTTATCTTTCCGTTGGCAGTACAGGTCGCATCAACTCTGCCTGTTTCTTTATAACTGTGTCCCAAAGCCTTGACTGACTCGCTTACTTCCTCTCCGCATACTGTACATATTCTCTTTCTTGATCCCTTTTCCGTACATGTTGCTTCCTTTGTCACTTCCCATTCACCGTATTTATGTCCTGCAGCCTTAACTGTGCGAGTCTCCATTTCTTTGCCGCAGTATATACAAAGCCTTGCTTCGGTTCCCTTTGTCTTACATCCGGCCTCCACCGTCACGGTCCATTCATCGGACTTTTCGTGCTTTTTCATTGCAATGGTTTCGGTTTCCATTACCAAACCGCAGTTCTCGCACTTCTTTACACGGGTCCCTTCCGCTTCGCATGTTGAATCAGTCTCAACGGTCCAGTCTCCCGCGGAATGGCCCTTTGCCGCTATTTCTTCGCTTTCCGTAATCTTTCCGCAAAGAGTACATTTCTTAACTTTCTTTCCTGCGGTCTCACATTCGGGCTCCGTAACAACTTCCCAGTCCGAAAGCGCATGCTCGTGAGGGTAATCCTCGGGAATCAGAGAGCCGTCTGTAATAAGTTTTACAAGTCTTTCAATACTTCCCTTGGGAAGGTGGGGATAATCAAGTATCCAGGTTTCCTGCTTAAAGTTTCCGGGAACAAATTCCGAGACAAATTCGTTGCCGCGTATAAGAGCGCTCTCCCCAGCTTCAAAAACTCTCTCAACACCGGTGTAGGTGCCATCCTCAGTTTTAAGACGTACAAGTACCGCTCCCGACTCAACCTCCGTAAGAGTATAGATCATGCCGTCGGAGCCCTTGTAAACAGTTACCCTGAACTTGGTGCCGCGAACCGACATGGTGGAGTTTGGAGTATCTACCTCGTAGGTATCGCCCTCTCCCAGTTTCTCTGAGATCTCGTGAAGAGTGGAGCCCGAGGACATAACGAACTTTAAGTTACTGTTCTTTTTACTGCTGGTATTCTCTACCGCGAAACTGGTATTGGCATCGGCGTAGAGAAATTTATTCTGGTCTGCACACATGGTGAGAGCCGAAACATCCGAAACCGTTACAAAATCTCCCGAATAAAGATGTTCGCCCTTATTGATGGTGCCATCTCTTTTTTCACTCTTTGCCGTTACATTGCCGCTTACTTCTTCCACCGCAACGGTCCTGTAATTTTTTCCGCAGCCGGCTGCACCCGCAAAAGAAAGAACCATTGCGGCAATAAGCCATACCTTTTTATTCAGGAAAGTGAATCTCTTTGCCCGCATAAAATACTCCTTCCGAATTTGGATTAAAGATTATTCGCCTCGCTTCACCGGCCCAAGCCGGTACTAACTCCAAAGTTCCCTGAATATGATCCCCAGGAGCCTTCGGTTCTCGTGAGAGAGCCTGGTGGCGCTCATGATCATGCCAAGAAGTTTCTTGACTTCAATGTGCATAAGATCCGAAATATGCATGACACCGTTATTCTCAAATACCCCAAAAAGCTCATCAACGGTTGCCTTGCGCTCTTCCAAGGGCTGCGAATCGATCCAGCCGTTGACCTTACGGGACAGACGGTTACTGAATTCATTGAGAGCCTCTGCTTTTTCAAGGCCTGTACCCTCTGCTCTCCACCAGAACATATCGTGCTGGTAGATACCCTTACCCTCTGCCTTCACGGGGATCAGGTCTCCCACTCCGGTCATGAGACGGCCGATAACACAGCTTTCGGGCACATAAAAGTGCATGCGGTCCCTTATCCGAAGGAACGCAGACTCTTCCGAAAGATTCTCTATAAATCCGGGAGCATCGAAAAGATAGGCTCCCTCGATACGCTTCTGAAGCTTCGGATCCGCAAATATGGAACCGTAGCAGGCGAGGTTTCCGCCCTTGGAATGGCCTGCCACATAAAACTTTACAAAGGGATTCTTTGTTTCTTTGATACGCTCTTCCACGTATCTCTTTGCCTGCAGCTGTCCCGGGCTTGGGAACTTGTAGAGACAGTCAAAGTTTTCCTTCCAGGAAAGAAGAGACCCGTCGGTACCCCTGAACACTATCACCTTGTGTGAAGGTCCGATCCGGAAAGTCATTCCGTAGAAGGTTTTTTCTTCTTCGTAATTTATGTCCTTGACGTAGTTGCTGACAGACACATCGCCGAATCTTGCACTGTGACCCGCCATAAAAAGAAGGTGCTCCTTCTCATCGTAGCGCTCGTCCTTGGTTTCGGGATTGGGGATGTCGGAATACCGTTCCGCAAGTTCATACATGGATATGGTTTCCCCGGACAAGCCCTCAAAATCAAGGCCGATTATGGCAGAAAGAACCATGGCATCCGCCTCGTTAAAAGGCGCCTGCCTGAAGGTTACGTCCGCTCTGAACTTCATGTAGGTTAAGATATTGTCCATGGTTTCGATCTAAGCTTGTTAATTGGGATTCCCGTTTGCATCACAATTGATGGTGCTCTTAATCTCTTGGGCGATTATGGTGCGTAAAAGATTATCCTGTATTATGCATTAATAATCGGGCATAGTTTCACTATCATTATCCAAGGATGGCGGTTATTCTTCCTTTAACTGTTTTGAATATAGGCTCTTGGGCCATATTGCTAAGTCCCACTGTATCTAAATAAATAATAGAATCGAATTAATCTTCAAACGGATTAGGCTGATTTTCTGATTGAATCGTATGTCCGCAGCGACTGCAATCCCAATTATGAATTCCCGGCTCTACCTCCTGCCCTCTTACATATATATGTCCGAGAGCCGCTACCTCGTGGAAACTGTCACCAACTTCCATGCCACACCGAGAACATTTGGTTTGTGCATATCCGATTCCCGTGCAGGAAGGTTCTTCAAGAATATCATCAACCCAATTGTGTCCGAGGGCTGCCAAACTGTCGGTTCTTGTCACATCGCATCTGGAACACTTATAATCCACATGTCCTCCCGCCGTACAGGTTGCATTGTCGCGGGATACTTCCTTCATGTCGTGACCAAGCGCTGCGGTTGTCTCCTTCTGTTCCTTTTTACAAATTGAGCAGACTCTCTTTCTTTCACCCTGCTCGGTACATGTTGCTTCCTTGGTAGTCTGCCACTTGCCGTACTTGTGACCCGTCTTCTTTATGGTTTTGGTTTCCAGTTCTTCGCCACAGACAGTACACAGTTTTGCCTGACGCCCTGCGGTTTCACATTCGGGTTCAAGCACAACAGTCCATTCGTCGGACTTAACATGACCTGCAGCCTCTATTTCTTCGGTCTCAAGGAGCTCCCCGCAGACCGTACATTTCTTTACACGTGTACCGGGTTCGGTACAGGTGGGCTCGGTTTCAACTTCCCACTCGCCTTCTGTGTGACCGAGAGGATCCAGCGTCTCAACCTCCATGACTTCGTCACAGATGGTACATCTCTTGACTCTTAATCCACTTTCGGTACAGGTGGCCGGAGTATCTTCTTCCCAGTCTCCCGCCTCGTGCTCGTGCTCGCCGATGATCTCGGCAGGCTTCTCGGTGATGAGGGCTATAAGCCTGTCAACACTCTCATCCGGAAGTTTATCGTAATCAAGCACCATGGTGTCGGTGCCTTTTCTGCTCTTAACAAATTCGGAGGAGGTTTCGGTATCTCTTACAAGGGCACTCTCGCCTGCTTCGACAGCTTCTTCTTCCCCCGTAAATTCACCGGTCTTGGTCTTAAGCTGTATAACAACGGTTCCGGATTCAACCTCGGTAAGCGTATAGGAAGTACCCTTGCTGTCTCGGTATACCGTAACTCTGAAGGTGGTGCCGCGAACCGACATGGTGGAGTTTGGCGTGTCAACGCGGTAAGTGTCTCCCTCCCCCAGTTTTTCCTTTAGTTCGTGAAGAGTCGAACCGGACTCCATGAAGATCTCAAGGTTCTTTGATTTCGAGGAGTTTTCGGAACTTATGCGGAAGCTGGTCTCGGGATCCGCATAGAGATATTTGGTCTTGTCCGCACACATGGTAAGACCCGATTCCGTGGCAACGGAAACAAAGTCACCGGAAATAAGATGCTCGCCCACAAGGAGCTGCCCGTTCTTTTTCTCGCCGGTAGCTGTTACCGTACCGGTAACTTCCTCGACGGAAATGGTACGAAACTTCGCGTTATTGGTGGCAATCACCACACCCGCGGCAACACCGCCCACTACAACAAGGGCCGCTGCTCCGGCAATTATTTTTCCTTTTAGAGTTGCAAGAAATGCACCTTTTAACATACAGTCCCCCCTTAAAAGATCGGGCCCTTCGGCTCACGATCTATTCTCAATTTGACCTTAGTAACCCGCATAATCTGAAGGCGGTGTCGCACCGGTTTGATTCATGTACTCTACATCACAGTTATTGCAAGCCCAACGATATTCTATAACTGTACCTTGAGCATTAGCCGGAATCTGCATACTAATATACCAGTCATGACCTAAGGCCGGAATATGATCGCCACCATTTAATTGCTGACATACGGTACACTGTGTTGTATGTATTCCTTCCTCTAAACAGGTGGGATCTTTCCAATAACCGTTAGCAACCACATATTCGGTTATCTGGAAATTATGTGCAGGTCTCGGTAACAGTATGTCCCGGGTAGCATTGCAAACCTTGCACTTCTGGTGCGAATATGCTTCAGGCCTTCCGGTGTCACATGTGGGAGTTTCTCTTGATGTTTCTTCCCAGGAGTGTCCCGTGGCGGCTACTGTTTGAACTTTTTCTTTACCGCAAGTCTCACAAACCTGTTTTCTTTCGCCCTTGTCGGTACAAGAGGGTGCGCTTGTTTCGATCCAGTCGCCATATTTATGTCCGGCGGCTTTGATCTTTTCTGTCTTAAATTCCTTGCCGCAGATCGGGCATGCTTTGGCGCGCTTGCCCTGGGTCTCACAGCCGGGTTCTTCAACCACTATCCATTCCGCATCGGCATGACCGGTCGCCTCGATCTCTTCAGTTTCCAGCACTGAATCGCAGACGGTACATTTGATCACTCTTTCGCCCTTGGTTTCGCATCCGGGTTCGGTTCCCACTTCCCAGTCACCGGGCTTGTGGCCCAGTGCTTCAAGGCTCTCGGTCTCCACAATCTTATCGCAGACAAGACAGGTCTTCTCCCTCGAACCCGCGGTTTCGCAGGTCGGTTCAAGAGTAACCGTCCAGTCGGTAAGCACATGCTCATGCTCGGAGTTTTTTAGCAAAGTCACAAGTCTTTCCACACTGTCCTCAGGCAGCTTGTTGTAATCAAGCACCCAGGTGTCACCGTCGGAATTGCCTGGTACAAATTCCGAGAACACATCATTGCCTCTCATGAGAGCGCTCTCACCGGGGCCGAAAGATTCTTCCACACCGGTATAGGTGCCGTCTTCGGTCTTTAAGGCTACCACAACCTCGCCGTCGATAACTTCGGTCAACGTATAAGTAAGTCCGTCACGTCCCTTGTAAACCGTTACACGGAAAGTAGTTCCGCGCACCGACATGGTGGAGTTGGGCGTATCTACCTGATAGTTCTCGCCCTTACCCAGTTTCTTTTCAATCTTATGAAGAGTTGAGCCCGCGTCCATAAGGATACGGATATCGCCCTTGTCCTTTCGGTCTCCCGCTTCGAGTCTGAAGCTTGTATCCTCATCGGCGTAAAGATACTTTGTGTTATCGGTACACATGGTAAGTCCCGAACTGGTGGCGACCTGTACGTAGTCTCCTCCGTAGAGCCGTTCACCTTCCATGAGCTGACCGTCTCTTGTTTCGCTCCTGGCGATAACGCTGCCGGAGACCTCCTCTACCGCTATGGTGCGATACCCCATTTTATTTGCAATGATCACACCGGCGGCAACACCGCCAACTACCGCAAGAGACGCAACTCCGGCAATTATTTTTCCCTTTAGAGTTGCAAGAAATGCACCTTTCGACATATTGATTCCCCTTAAGTGATCGGGCCCTTCGGCTCACGATCCATTCTCAATTTACCCATAGTAAAATAAGGTTACATAACTCTATTTTCCATTATACAACCAAGTTGTGCTAAAATCCACTAAATTGTGTGAAAATTATCCCCATTGATTCTTTTATTGACTTTTCTACGGTGTATTGAATTAAAAAAGCCTGCGGGGGTACTCCTCGCAGGCTTTGAATAGTTTTAAATCGTTATTAAAACATTAAGGAACATAGAACTGATCGGGTGGTGTATTTTCGTCAGCACCGGGAGCGTAAGTGCCACAGTTTCCGCAGTACCACATATACTCTCCGTTTTCCTCATGGTCGTAAGACCAGTCGTGTCCGGTAGGTGGTATGGTTTCAGTATACGCATAGTCACCCGTATTATCGTAGTAGTGACACGCCGAACAATCATAATAGTAAAATCCGTTGTAAATACACTGAGGGGCCATACCCGTCATCTGCGTCAGGCCCGAATGACCCGTACAGGGGATCGTTTCGGTTTTAGTTGCTTCACATCGCTCGCAATGGTAGGAGTTTTCGCCATCCACCAGCGGATTATTTCTATCTGCCTGACAATGAGGCTCTACCGTATTGTCCAGAATCCACTGATGTCCAAGGGCACCCGCGCCGCTTCTGGATTCCTCATAACCGCAGACATTACAGTTTCTTACTTCCCTTCCTGCGGTTTCACATCCGGGCGCCTCTGTCTGGGTCCAGCCTCCGAAATCGTGGGCTGTGGTGGCAATGGTCTCCGACTGCATCTCCATGTTACAGATTGAGCAGTATCTTGCACGCCTTCCTTCAGAATGACAGGTAGGCTCAAGCATTGTCATCCAGTCTCCTGCCACATGTTCATGCTCGCCTTCATCTCTTACTTCAGGCGGCGGAACAGGCTGGGGTTCTCCGATAAGTTCCTCAAGTCGCTCGATACTGTCTGTAGGAAGTGTGTTGTAATCAAGAATCCATTTATTGGTGCCGGTTTCCTTGTTTATCACAAACTCGGAAGCCTCTTCATTACCCCTTACCAGGGCACTCTCACCTGCAACAAAGGCTTCCTCGGTAATCTCATCACCTTCGGCTGCACGAACGTTAACCCGAACCTCTCCTTTGGTAACCTCTGTAAGAGTGTAGGTTACTTCATCGGTAACCATTAACACGGTCACGCGAAAGGTAGTACCCCTGACCGCCATAGAAGAGTTGGGAGCTATAACTTCGTAAGTATCTCCGGGGCTTAACTTCTGTGTGATCTCATGCAACGTGGAACCGGACTCCATAACTATTCTTATATTCTTAGTTGGATCCATGCTGTCCGCTTCGATCTTAAAGCTTGTATTTGGATCCGCGTAAAGATACTTTGTGTTGTCCGCGCAAAGTGTAAGGCCGGATTCATCGCCTACCTCCACGAAATCGCCGCCGTACAGGTGCTCACCCTTGGTCAGCTGTCCCTTCTTGCTGTCTCCCGTTGCGGTAACGGTTCCCGATACCTCCTCCGCCACTATGGAGCGGAAAAGCTTATCCTGAAAGAACAATACTCCGCCGGCAATTCCCACTATCAGAACCGTTCCAACAATTGCGCCTATTATTTTGCCCTTAACCGAACCGTTGGACATCTCCGTCTCCTCCAAAAAACACTTTGACTGTATTATTATAGTTTATTACAGGTGTAAATTCCACAAAAAGCCTTAATATTTATGGAAAAAGCAAGACTCACGTGTTATATTTTTCCATGTAATGTTAAAGACTTTGGAGAGAGTATGATTCAACTTGACACTAAAGCAAAAAGAATAATAAGAGTGACCCTGTGGGTTGTGATTGCGGCAGGGTTCTTATTTACGCGGCTTTATAAACTTGATTCCCT
Source organism: Lachnospiraceae bacterium (assembly GCA_016280465.1). Lineage (GTDB taxonomy): Bacteria > Bacillota > Clostridia > Lachnospirales > Lachnospiraceae > UBA1258. Next base: position 13,043 of record JAEEGT010000195.1, read on the forward strand.
GCCGGGAGGGCTCCACATTGATGAAGCAGGCGCTGCCTACGACGCCTGGAGCCTTGCAAACTTCGGAGTTGACAGATACCGCGATGCCTGGCCCATATATCTTCAAAGCAAAGGTGACGGCCAGAGTATTATGCTTGCATACATAGCCGCCCTTCTTATCAAACTCTTCGGCGGAGTCTACAGTGTGTGGTTCATCCGTCTCCCTATGACC
>JAEEGT010000196.1 GCA_016280465.1 Lachnospiraceae bacterium
AAATCGTTGGTACTTCCCGCGGGAATGTATCCGATGGGGATCTTTTTGTCACGAAGGTACATGCCCTTCACCACTTCGTCAAGGGTACCGTCTCCCCCGGCACAGATGATCCTGTCAACACAGTCTCCGGCCTCCAGGACATACCTGGTGGCATCGCCGGAACCAAAGGTTTCTTTTACATGAACTTCATGTCCCGCCAAACAAAACAGCTCGATGATATCACCGAGCCTGTTCTTGATTCTTTCTTTACCCGCCTTGGGGTTAAAAATAAAAAGTAGATTCATTACTGTTCTTTTCCGCTTAAGAAATCAACTATACCTTCAACAGCCTGTTCTTCATCGGATCCGTCTGCACTGACGGTAACGCTCTCACCAAGATCAAGTCCCAAACCCATCATGCCCATGATACTCTTGGCATTGACGCGCTTTTCGCCTGCTTCAAGATAAATGGAGCTTTCATACTGGCTGGCAACCTGTACGAGCATCGCAACAGGTCTTGCCTCAAGACCGCCCGACAGTTTAACTTCAATGTCCTGCTTTGTCATAAATTCATCCTTTCAATCTTAAACCCTCAGCGTATTCACTGAGCTTCCTGAGCCTGTGATTCACCCCCGACTTACCCACCGGCGGATCCAAAAAGGAACCAAGCTCCGTAAGAGAACTTTCCGGATGTTCAAGTCTGACTGTTGCTATTTCCCTAAGAGTTGCGGGCAGATTTTCAAGCCCCACCGTCTGCCTTATATATAAAATATCTTCTGTCTGTTTTGATGCCGCATTCACTGCCTTCATGATGTTGGCGGTGTCGCAGTTGTTGCGCCGGTTGATGTCGTTACGGACATCCTTAAGGATCCTCGCCCCCACAAAATCCATCATGGCACGATGTGCCCCCAGCACATTGAGCGCATCGGATATGGCTTCGGAACCTTTGACGTAAACTACCTTGGATCTCTTGCGCACCGACTCTTTAAACTCAATGCCGAAATCCCCAAAGAGTCTCACCACCCTTTTGGCGGTCTCTTCATCGGGTACAAGGAACTCAAGATGGTACTGTTTATTGGGATCCGCAACGAAACCGCAGGCCAAAAAAATACCTCTGAGATAAGCCCGCTTGCAGCAGTCCCCGCGAAACAGTTTTTCCGTATCACCGGGAAAACACTTGGAAAAAATACTCTTTATATCACAATTCTCAGCGGTAAGAAGGGCGCTGTTATCACTGTCATCGGCATTCTTTCCAAAAATGTCAGTTTCTATATTAAAGGTTTTGCTTAATAATGTAAAGCACTTTCTGCAGGCAGTCTCATTATCAAAAGGCACTCTGATGCCGCCCGCCGCACTCTTTCCCGCCTTGGCATAGTACTTGAGTAACGCCGACAGTTCCGCTATCCTGCAATGCTTTTCTGCCGGAAGCACATTACCAACTTCCGCCTTGACATCCGAAGAAAAGGACATTCAGACCTCCGTATCAAAAGGCTTTAGATTCCCCGATCAGCACCCTTATTGATATCCCTGTGATTAAGGGTGATGCCGTAATTTCCCATACGCTGCATACGTTCGTAAAGCTTCCCTGCCAGAGTCACGCTCCTGTGGTGGCCTCCGGTACAGCCGATGGCGATCACCAGCTGATGCTTGCCCTCCTTGATATAGTTGGGCAAAAGAAACTTTAACATATTTTCAAGCATATCCAGGAACTGTCCCGCTTCCTTGAAACCCATGACATAGTCCTGAACCTCGGCATCCAGTCCGGTTTTTCTTTTGAGTTCATCCACATAAAAGGGATTTGGAAGGAACCTCACGTCAAAGACAAGATCCGCATCCGCGGGAATACCGTTCTTAAAGCCGAAGGAAAGGATGTTGACCATCAGATTGTCGTAGGCCTTGTCCTCCACGAAGATCCTGTCTATCTCTTCCTTGAACTGACGGGTCAAAAGATTGGAAGTATCTATCACGTAGTCCGCTATGGACTTGATGTCCTTTAAGATCTCTCTTTCTTTTTCAATGCCCTCTTCCATACGGCCGTCCGCCGCAAGGGGGTGCATTCTCCTGGTTTCTTTGTACCGCTTTAACAAAACCGAATCGGAGCACTCAAGAAAAAGAATGTCCAGTCTGATGGGATTTTTCTTCAGTTCCTTCAGGGTCTCGAATACGGTCTGAAAAGGCATGTCGGCTCTGACATCGATCCCCAGAGCAACCTTGGAATACTCCGTGTCCTTATCGGTGATAAGATCCACAAATTTATCTATGAGCTGAACGGGGAGGTTGTCAACGCAGTAATAGCCCACATCCTCCAGCATCTTCATGGCGGTACGCTTGCCGCCGCCGCTCATACCGGTCACCACAACCAGTCTCATTGATCTACCCTCCCGTGATCCGTCTCAATAAACGCCCTGCCGCGCTTTACACAGAAAAAAGCAGCAGCCTAAAATTTTCCGATCTTTATTACCTCAGGCTCCAGTTTGACTCCGAAGCGCTGGTATACTTCTTCTTCCACCGTTTCCATCAGCATGTTTATGTCCGAAGCGGTGGCTCCTCCGGTGTTTACGATAAACCCCGAGTGTTTCTCTGAAACACAGGCTCCTCCGATACGTTTGCCTTTAAGCCCCGCATCTTCGATAAGCTTCCCGGCAAAATATCCCACCGGCCGCTTAAAGGTGCTTCCCGCACTGGGAAACTCAAGGGGCTGCTTGGACTTTCTTCGCTGAAGAAAATCAGCCATCTTGTTGTGGATCTCAGCTCTGTCACCGGGCTCCAAAGTCATTTTCGCAGAAAGCACGATCATGGGCGAATGCTTGATGATGCTTTCCCGATACCCAAAATGCATATCTTCACAGGAAAGGGTACGAACAATTCCCTCCCCGTCAAGGACCGTAACCTCCGATACCACATAGGACATCTCACCATCGTAGGCTCCGGCATTCATTACCATGGCACCGCCCAGGGTTCCCGGGATCCCATAGGCAAATTCAAGACCCGAAAGCCCCGACTCTTCCGCCATGAGACAGACCTTTGAAAGCAAAACTCCCGCTCCCGCAATGATGACATTGTCGGAAACCGACAACTCATTAAAGGAACCGGAAAGTTTGATCACAGCTCCGTCAAATCCGGAATCGGACACAAGCAGGTTACTGCCGTTACCGAGCACAAAGAAGGGAATCTCCCTGTTCTTAAGAAAAACCACGACCCTTGCAAGTTCATCGTTGTTTTCCACCAAAACAAACGCACCCGCAGGTCCGCCTGTCTTGAAGGTCGTATGTTCTTTCAGTAACACATCCCTGAGTACCCTGTCCGGAGACAGTATATTTCTCAGATCGAATATTACAGATATGTCCACACCCATAACTCCGTTTATAAAACCAGCTTGGCAGCTCCGTACATACCGGCATCGTTGCCTAAGGTTGCAAGCAGCATCTTACAGTTTCCGCAATCCGCAAATACCGTATTCTTAAAAGCAGGCATAAAGTAGTCCATAAGGACTTCTCCCGCCTTGGAAACACCGCCGCCGATAACGATGGCTTCGGGATTTAAAATGGTAGCTATCACTGCAAAGCCCTTGCCGAGACACTCACCGAAATCTTTGGCTATCTCAATGCAAAGCTCGTCTCCAGCCTTGACGCCGTCAAATACGGCCTTGGCTGAAAGATCCGCATCGGTAAGCACGGTCTTTTTGCTCCACTTTGCAAGGTGTTCCCCTGCAAGTCTTGCGATACCGGTAGCTGACGCATACTGCTCAAAGCAGCCGTGACCGCCGCAGCCGCATGCTTTTTCCTCGCCGTCCTTAACGTGGATATGACCGATCTCACCGCCGGCTCCGGTAGCACCCGTAAGGATCTTGCCGTCGATGATGATACCGCCGCCCACACCGGTTCCGAGAGTCACCATCACGATGCTCTTATAACCCATGCCGCCGCCCTTCCACATCTCGCCGAGAGCAGCAACATTGGCATCGTTGCCGGTCATGGTCTTAATGCCTGTGAGGCTTTCAAGCTTTTCATTAACGTTGAACTTACCCCAGCCCAGATTAACGGCTCTCTGGATCACACCGTCTGCGGTAACGGGACCGGGAACTCCCACGCCGATACCCGCCACATTGTCCTTGGATATTTTCTTTTCCGATAACTTGGCTTCGATGGATGCAGCCACATCGGGAAGGATATTTTCACCCTTGTTCTCTTTTCTTGTGGGGATCTCCCATTTCTCAACGATGGTGCCGTCAGTGGTAAGAAGTCCCATCTTGACGGTGGTACCGCCTATATCAACCCCAAATACGTAATCAGCCATTCTTTTCGTCCTCTTCTCTCTTCTTTGCGAAGTTTTCCTGTATTCTCTTATAAAATTCCTGAGCCGCGTTGTAACCCATCTTCTTCTGACGGTAGTTGACCGCAGCAGATTCGCAGATGATTGCAAGGTTACGGCCCGGTCTGATGGGAATGTTGTGACACACAACCTTGTTTCCAAGATACTCGGTGTACTGCTCTTCAAGTCCCAGACGATCGTATTCTTTGTCCTTGCTCCACTCTTCAAGACGGATGACAAGGTCGATGGACTGGGTATCCTTAACGCTGGAAACACCAAACAGAGTCTTAACATCCACGATACCGATACCGCGAAGCTCGATGAAGTGCTTGGTAACATCGGGAGCGGAACCTATAAGGGTATCGTCGCTTACCTTTCTGATCTCAACGGCATCGTCGGATACAAGACGGTGACCGCGCTTTATAAGCTCAAGCGCTGCCTCGGATTTACCGATACCGCTCTCACCGGTAATAAGAACACCTTCGCCGTATACATCAACAAGTACGCCGTGGACCACGATGCAGGGTGCCAGCTTTACATTGAGCCATCTGATGATCTCGGCCATGAAATCGGAAGTGGATTTCTTGGTCATGAGAAGGGGGATGTTACGCTCGATGGCCATCTCCTTGAAGATATCGTCGGGAACAAGCTCGCGGCAGAACACTATGGCAGGTATGTCATAGGAAAGAAGCTGCTTGTAAGCAGAACGTTTCTTTTGCGCGCTCAGACTCTCCATATAGGTGTACTCCACGAAACCTATGATCTGAAGTCTGGTTGCATCGAAGTGCTCGAAATAGCCCGCCATCTGAAGTGCGGGTCTGTTGATATCGGGCTGTGTGATCTTAATGTTGCCGGTATCCACCTCGGGAGTGAGGTTTTCAAGTTTCATCTTCTCGATTATGGCATCAAGTCCTACATTCGGCATTTGTAACCCTCCTTGTTTACCTGTTGCTCAGAATGACACTGTATATATTACCACATTCCTGCTTTATATTCTATGCGAAACTGTTTTTACATATCGGTGCGGAAAAAAGCATACACCCTCTCGGCCTGTTCCCTTGTGATGCCGTCCACAGCGGAAAGCCGCTCCACACTTGCTTCTTTTATCTCGGAAATCGAATCAAAGCTTCGCATAAGGGCCTTACGCCTTGCGGGACCTATGCCGGGAATGTCGTCAAGGACGGAATGCACCTGCTGTTTGCTCCTTAGACTCTTATGATATTCTATGGCGAATCTGTGGGCTTCGTCCTGGATCCTGGTGATGAGTTTAAAGGCCTCGGAGGTGCGCTTGATGGAGATCTCCTCCCCTTCGACATAAAGGCCTCTGGTGTTGTGGTTATCATCCTTGACCATACCGCAGACGGGAATGTCCAGTTTAAGCTCCGAAAGCACCTGCTTTGCGATATTGACCTGGCCCTTGCCGCCGTCCATCAGAAGAAGATCCGGGAACCTTGCAAAACTTCCGTAGGTGTGCTCCATATTCTCTGCCGAAAGCTGCTCCCGCTCACTGAAACCGTGAAGGAATCTTCTGGAAAGCACCTCGTGCATGCAGGCGTAATCGTCGGGGCCTTCCACGGAACGGATCTTAAACTTGCGATAATCTCCCTTCACGGGCTTGCCGTCTTCGAACACCACCATGGAGCCCACATTCTCAAAGCCGTTGGTGTTGGAGATATCGAAAGCCTCAACCCTGTGGGCATCGGGAAGGTCCAGTATGCCGCAAAGTTCCGCCATGGCACCCTTTGTGGTCTTTTCTTCGATGATAAGTCGTTCTTTGTCCTTGGAAAGAACCGTTTCCGCATTCTTGCAGGCAAGCTCCACCAGACGCTCCTTGGTGCCAACCTTGGGAGTCAGGAGCCTTACTTTAACACCCTTTATGCCGCTTAACCATTCGGCGATGACATCCGCTTCGTCTATCTCAAAAGGAAGCATGATCTCCCTTGGAACAAAGGGCGTCCCGGTATAATAGCGCTTCACAAATTCCGTAAGAAGTTCTTTCTTTTTGGCGCCTTCCGTTTCCCCGAAATGATGATGTTCCCTGCCGATCATCTTGCCGCCGCGCATAAAGAAAACCTGCACCACAGCGTCGGTTTCATCGGCTGCGATACCTATGATGTCACGGTCACCCTCATCGGTATCGGTGATCTTCTGGCGCTCCACGATCCTGGCGGCACTTTCCATAAGTTCACGATACTTGATGGCATCCTCGAAATCCAGGCGTTCCGATGCTTCTTCCATCTTTGCCTTAAGATCTCGGACAATGGTCTTGTCATTGCCGTTAAGAAAGTCCATGGCAAGCTCCACCCGGTTCCTGTACTCTTCCTTAGAAACACAGCCACGGCAGGGAGCGATGCAGCGCTTCATGTGGAAGTTTAAGCAGGGACGGCCGTTGGGCTTTCCTTCCTCGATCACCTTGTTGCAGGTCTTAAGACCATAGGTAGCGTTGAGAAGGGAAATGGTTTCGTTCACCGCCTGAGCGCTGGTGAAGGGACCGTAATATTTTGCTTTGTCCTTATAGGTCTTCCGCACCATGAAAATACGGGGATAATCCTCGTTAAGGGAAACTTTGATGTAGGGATAGGTCTTGGAATCTTTAAGAAGGGTATTGTATTTGGGACTGTATTCTTTGATCAGATTGTTTTCAAGGACCAGCGCCTCCAGCTCCGAGTCTACCACAATATACTCGAAATGATGGATCAGTGACACCATGCGCTGGATCTTTAAAGTCTTTTTGGTGGAAGCGCGAAAATAAGACCGAACCCTGTTATACAGGTTTACGGCCTTACCTACGTATATCACATTATCCTTTTCATCGTGCATGATGTAAACTCCGGGCTTGTGAGGGAGTTTACTCAGTTCTTCGTCGATGTTGAACATACTTAGGGGCGTGCTCCTTATATGTCAACTGTAACTATATTGAGGTTGGTTGTCAAACTACTTTTCTACGCAAGGGTTACTCTTGAACATTACTTCTTTTGCGAATAATACACATCGGGATTTGCGATTGTCTCGCCCCTAGAAAAATACACGCCGAGATCTAAGTCTATATCGGTTGCCATTAAAAGAACCGAATCGTCGTTAATCCACTTATAGAGGCCGTCAAAGAAGGTTTTCAAATCCGGCTTCTTTTCGGTTTTAAATTCAATTTCGGCATGGTCTGCCTGGAACAGATATCCGTCTTTCAGGAAGAAAACTTCATACTCATAGTCGGAATCTCCCTGACCGTCGTAAAGGCTTGTATATACCACATAGTCCTTACCGTCGACTGTAGATAAAAATACCTGACAGTTTCCCGTATGGGCAAGAGCATACTCCTTCATCCAGGAAGGAATCATGGATTCAAATAAAGTTGTATCGTTCTTTGTGTCTTCTGTTCCTTCAATAATCTTCACATGTCCGAAAGCCCCGTTACGGAAAGTGCTCTCGGTGAAGTTACCGTCAAAATCTTTATCGGTAATATATGTAACGAGGATTGCGTCCTCGATACCGTCACGGTTTATATCGCAGGTAACCGTGTTGATTCGTGATTCTTTTTCACTGGAAGGATCAAGTTCATAGCCGATAGAGGTGCGTGCCTCATAGGGTCTGATATCGCCCACGGTGACGGTTTTGTCCCGGTTGATGGTAATCGGCGCGGTAATATTAAGTCCAAGATCATAGTCCGGAACATTGTTATCGGAGAAAACAACTCCTGCGGGAGCAGCAAGCCAGACTTTGCCGTCCAGGAATTTGATATCTATAATGTCAGACCAAACAAACCCTGAAAACTCACCCGAATCCTCCCCACTGCGATTAAGACCGTTAAGAGATACCGAATAAACATAATGATCTTCTTTGCCGTCAATCAGAATATCTGCCCAATTCAAATCTTTGTCGTACTGTGTGGAAATGCGACGGGCTAATATGTCTGAAAAGAAGGAGCTGTCATATCTTGTAAGGGTATAATCCTCCCCTTCTTTGTCCACTATACACAGGCCGTACTGACTGCAACCGGATCCTGTACCCTCGCACTCCGCAATCAGGTACTCATCCTCACCGTCTCCGTCACAGTCAGACTTTTCTATATATGCGCCATATATTCCGGTTGCGATGTCGACAGGTATTTCTTTGTCGCCGTCAATTACTATCGCCACATCTTTATCCGCGTCAGATTGGTCGCGAGTAATCTTCAAACAGACACTGTTATCCGAAGAATAGGAACATTCATCCAAATAATCTTCCGGCTCATTTGTATCGTCTGTTGATAAAGATGAGACATCTGAAGAAATACTCGCCTCAGAAGACTGTGATCCGACATTTTTTGCGGAACTCTCCGAAACCGATGACACAGGATTTGCAGAGGGTTTATCCCCTGAAGTTTGTGAAGAACATGCGGCAAGCGAAAAAGAAAGACATACCGCCATCATAGAAATTGAGAAACGCTTTTTAGTACTCATACCCATTACTCCCATTCTTTTTATTCCCCTAATATACTATATATATATATATGCCGAATCTCAATGTAAAAAATTGCCAATTGAAAAAATCCATTTACATACTACATCTACGGATGTATAATATTACTACATCCACAGATGTATATGGAGATATCGCTATGATCCTATATCATGGTTCCGAATTAATAATTGAAAAGCCAAAATACAAGGGTGGAAAACCCTACAACGACTACGGGTATGGTTTCTATTGTACTGAATATCCCGACATGGCAAGGGAATGGAGTGTCACCTCCAACCGGAACGGATATCTGAACAAGTATGAGCTTGACTCAACTAATCTAAGTGTGCTTTGTCTTAATGATTATCCTGCTCTGACATGGCTTTCAGTGTTACTTGAAAACAGGACTTTCGACATTACAACCCCCTTGGCCAAAGAGGCTTCCGCATATATTCGTAAGGAATTCTCCGTGGACTACGAGACCTATGACTGCATCAAAGGATATCGGGCAGATGACAGCTATTTTTCTTTTGCCCAGGACTTTATAAACGGATCCATTTCCTATGAGCAACTATGTGAAGCCATGCACCTCGGAAAACTCGGAGATCAATTTGTTTTAAAAAGCAAAAAGGCCTTTGAAAACCTTTGGTTTTGCGGAGCAGCCGAAGTGTCCAGAGAGATATGGTACCCACGCAAAGAAGAACGCGACAAAAAAGCCAGAAAACAGTATGCTTCGTTCGACAAAGACTATATAAGAGGATCCCTGTATGTCACAGGAATACTTGATAAGGAGATGAAACGTGACGATGCACGCTTACGATGAGTTGTATTTAAACGGAGCAAGAAACGCCCTTGGAAATATGCTTCACTTCGCAGTGTATGACCTGAAAAAAGATTTATCGGATTTCCACAAAATGTTTATCAATTCAGGAATTGCTGAGCGCTTTGGCCATGGAGAATCTGCTCTGATCGCAGGTTGTTCGGGTGTTGAACTTGCTTACAGCGTGATCTTTAAAACTACAGGGCAATACTGCTCAGTAAAACCTTCTTTCACCTCCGACAAAACACCGGAGTACTGGGCGGGCTGGGCCTTGGCTTATTATCAGTGGCACAGCAATATTTCATTTGCCGGAATAGAGGAAATAGTCCCTATCAATGAAATAGTATCCATGTACTCACCTTTACATGAAGCGGATATACTCAAATACGTTGATGTTATGGATGAACGGATGCAAATCGGCTCTGATGTTTCTAAACTGGCAAGACTCAGGGCTTATGCAGGACTGACGCAGAAACTTCTTTCGGACCGGTCCGGAGTCTCCGTGCGGATGATCGAACAATACGAACAGGGCAGGAAAGACATTTCCAAGGCATCGGCAGAAACGATACTGCGATTGTCACAGGCACTGCACTGCAATATGGAAGATATTATTTCTTTTTAAAAAAAGGAGCCCAAACGGGCTCCTTTAGTTGTATCTTATTCTTCAGTTTTAGGCTCTTCGGCTGAAACCGCATCGGGCGCAACGGTCTCGGTCGTCTCAGGCTTTGAAGCCCCGGTCTCGGAAGGCTTCTCTCCCTCAAGATTCTCTTCCACGGTCTTCTCTTCCCCGGGATCCGGGATACCCTTCTCCTTACGGAAGATCTCCATGAATTCCTTGCCGGTGATGGTTTCTTTTTCGATCAGGTAAGCTGCGATCTTGTCAAGGATCTCGCGGTTCTCGGAAAGAAGCTTTTTGGCCTGCTCGTAGCTGTCCTTGAGAATCTGCATAACTTCTTCATCTACCTGGGCGGCGGTAACCTCACTGCAGTTAAGGACCGTACGGCCGTCAAGATACTTGCTCTCAACGGTTTCAAGACCCACAAGGCCGAAACGCTTGCTCATACCGTACTGGGTCACCATGCTGCGGGCGATTGATGTTGCTTTTTCAATATCGTTGGATGCGCCGGTGGTCACGGAATCAAATACCAGTTCCTCGGCTGCACGGCCGCCTAAGAGACCAACCAACATGGCGCGAAGTTCCTTCTCGGTATTTAAGAACTTTTCTTCCTCGGGAACCTGCATAACATAGCCAAGCGCTCCCATGGTCCTGGGCACGATGGTGATCTTCTGAACGGGCTCCGTACCCTTCTGGAGGGCGGAAACAAGGGCGTGACCAACCTCGTGATAGGACACAATCTTGCGCTCCTCGGGCTTCATGATGCGGTCTTTCTTTTCCTTGCCCACTAGTACCTGCTCCACAGCCTCGTACAGGTCCTTCTGGCTCACAAGTTCTCTGTGTTCCTTGACGGCGTTGATGGCTGCCTCGTTGATCATGTTGGCAAGGTCGGAACCTACGGCACCGCTTGTGGCAAGGGCGATGGCATCAAGGTCCACAGTTTCATCCATCATGACACCCTTGGCATGAACCTTAAGGATATCAACTCGTCCCTTAAGATCGGGCTTGTCAACGATGATACGTCTGTCAAAACGGCCGGGACGAAGCAATGCCTTATCAAGAATTTCCGGACGGTTGGTGGCCGCCAGGATAAATATACCCTTTGATGAATCGAAACCGTCCATCTCGGAAAGGAGCTGGTTCAGTGTCTGTTCGCGCTCCTCGTTGCCGCCGCCGTACTTAGAGTCACGGCTCCGGCCGATGGCATCGATCTCATCGATGAATATGATACAGGGGGCGTTCTTGTTGGCCTCCCTGAACAGGTCTCTTACACGGGATGCGCCCACACCTACAAACATCTCCACAAAATCGGAACCCGTAAGGGAAAAGAACGGCACATGGGCTTCACCGGCAACAGCTCTTGCAAGCAGGGTCTTACCGGTTCCGGGAGGGCCTACGAGAAGTGCGCCCTTGGGGAGTTTCGCACCAATCTTTACATATCTGCCGGGATTGTGAAGGAAGTCCACAACCTCCACCAGGGATTCCTTGGCTTCATTCTCACCCGCAACGTCCTTGAAGGTGACTCCGGTTTCTTTTTGCACATAGACCTTGGCATTGGACTTGCCAACACCGCCCATGAAGCCACCGGCACCGCCTCCCATCTTGTTGGACAGGAAACTGATGAGTACAAAGAAAAGAACAATGGGAAGAATGTAGGTAAGTATGATGGAGATAAGCCAGCTGGAGTTGTCGGGAATATTGCCGCTGACGGTGACTCCCGCAGTGAGAAGTCTCTCGGAAAGCTGCTCGCTTGTCTCAACATAGCCGGTAACATAGGTTACGGTCATACGACCCATGTAGGGGTTGGGATTTATCTCTTCGAGAGGAGTGATGATGATCTTGTCACTGTCGAGAAAAACTTCCTTGACCTGGCCCTCTTCAAGCATCTGCACGAACTCGTTGTAGGTGATCTTCTTGTTGGTGGCGCTGGAAAGAGCTTTGGTAAAGTAACTGACTATAAGAAGGACCACCAAAGCCGCGATAAGCATGGGAGCGATACGGGGGCCCTTGGGATTGTTCTGATTGTTATTTGGATTGTTCTGATTGTTTTCGCCTGGCATAGTTTTTACCTTATTTTCGGGGAATAATTTCTATTTTATTATAAGTAGCAATTTAGGGCGGTGCAATATAATTTTTCTGAAAAACTCTGAAAAAACTATAAATAAAACAACGCTTTTTCCCTTGAAAACATCCCTGTCGGTGGGTAAAATATTTTCATAATAGTTTGCACAATTTGGCAGTGAGGAATGTTATGAAGATTGGATTTGACAACGAGAAATATATTAAGATGCAGTCCGAGCGGATCTTAGAGAGGATTTCTTCTTTCGGCGATAAACTGTATCTGGAATTCGGAGGAAAGCTCTTCGACGATTATCATGCGTCCCGTGTTCTTCCCGGCTTTCAGCCCGACAGTAAATTAAAGATGCTCCTTAAGATGAAAGACCACGCCGAGATAGTCATCGCCATCGGAGCCGATGCCATCGAGCAGAACAAGAAGCGCGGCGATCTTGGCATTACCTACGATCTTGACGTATTGAGACTTATAGATGCTTTTACCGGCGTGGGCCTTTATGTCGGAAGCGTGGTCATCACCAAATATGCGGGCCAGCCCGCGGCCGATGCTTTCAGGGCAAGACTTTCCGCTCTGGGTATCAAATCCTATCTTCACTACCCCATCGAAGGATATCCTTCAAATATACCCCTTATCGTAAGTGACAACGGCTACGGCAAGAACGATTATATCGAAACCTCCAGACCCCTTGTGGTCATTACGGCTCCCGGACCCGGCAGCGGCAAGATGGCCACCTGTCTGTCCCAGCTCTATCATGAGAGCAAGCGTGGCGTCAAGGCGGGCTATGCCAAGTTCGAGACTTTCCCCATCTGGAACCTGCCCCTCAGCCACCCCGTAAACATCGCCTATGAGGCCGCAACCGCAGACCTTAACGATGTTAACATGATCGACCCTTTCCACCTGGAAGCTTACGGTGTTACCACCGTTAACTATAACCGTGATGTGGAAGTTTTTCCCGTACTTAACGCAATCTTCACCCAGATCCTTGGGGAGAGCCCTTACAAATCTCCCACTGACATGGGCGTTAACATGGCAGGTAACTGCATAATCGACGATGAAGCCTGCTGCGAGGCCTCCAGACAGGAAGTCCTCCGTCGCTACTACACCGGTCTTTGCGATGAAAAGAAAGGTAACGGCACCAAGGAATCGGTTTACAAGCTTGAACTTTTGATGAAGCAGATGAACCTGACCGCCGCAGACAGACCTGTCGTAGAGTGTGCTCTTGAAAGGGAAAAAGAAACCGGACACCCGGCCGTTGCCATCGAGCTTCCTTCCGGTGAACTGATCTCCGGAAAGACCACGGATCTTTTGGGAGCCAGTGCGGCTGCACTCATCAATTCCCTCAAATCTCTTGCAGGGATCGACCACAAGATCCACCTGGTTACCAAAGAAGCGCTGGAGCCCATACAGACTCTTAAGACCAACTACCTCGGAAGTTCCAACCCCAGGCTCCACACCGACGAAGTGCTCATCGCCCTTTCCGTCAGTGCTGCCAACAACGGAGCTTCACAGGCCGCCCTTGAACAGCTTCCCAAACTTCGTGGCTGTGAAGTACATTCAAGCGTTATCCTCTCTCCCGTCGATGAGAAGATATTCAAGAAACTGGGCATGCACTTAACAAGCGAAGCCAAGTACGAGACCAAGAAGATGTATCATTATTGATCCCGGACGCATTTAAACCGATTGTTTTCTTTATCAAATTGACGCAAAAAAGCCGCTGTGTTCTTTAACACAGCGGCTTCTGTTATTTGATCGTTATTCTCCCACAGGATTTTCAAGTACAGCGGGGGCATGCTTGGTGAAGAGTTCAGCCACCAGCACTGCTGCCAGCATGATCACACAGCCCATGGCCTCTCTCAGGGTCACGGTCTCTTTAAGGATCAGCATACCAAACAATAAGGTGAATACGGACTCAAGGCTCATGACCACAGTGGCAAGGGTCATGCTTACACGCTTCTGAGCTTCCATCTGAAGTGTATAGGCAATACCGCAGGAAAGTAATCCCGTATAGCAAAGGGGAAGCCAGCAATCCATTACTGCTCCTGCAGTGGGCTTTTCAAGGATCATGGGTACAATTCCCAAGATCGCACAGGTCAAAAACTGCAGGCTCGAAAGCTTAAGCACGTCAACTTTAGGCGCATATTTCCCGACGGCAAGAATGTGGAGTGCGTAAAAGAAAGCGCATCCCAAAAGCCATACATCACCGACTCCTATGGAAAACTCTCCGTCGACACAAAGAAAATACATGCCAAGGACCGACATGAACACCGCTACCCAAAGGTTTTTTGAAGGTTTCTTTCCGATTACCATGGAAAAGATAGGCACTAGGACGATATAAAGGGAAGTAATAAATCCCGCAGTGCCTGCTCTTGCAGTCTTCATTCCGATCTGCTGACAAGCAGCCGCACAGAAAAGCACGAGACCGCAGACAACGCCGCCCTTTATCATGACCTTGTCGTAAAGATGCGTGAGTATCCCTTCTTTTTTATCCATGTAAACAAAAGCAGGGACAAGGGACAAAGCGCCGATGGAAAACCTTATTACGTTGAAGGTGAAGGGGCCAAGGTGCTGTGCTCCTTCACTCTGAGCCACAAGGGCACCGCCCCATATTATGGTAGCCAATACCAGTAGAAGCGTGTATTTTGTTCTCTTCATACAAAACCTCTGAATGATAAACAACTCAATTTCCTAGGGTATTTTATCAAATAGGTTTTTAAATGCAATAGACATGCGCTACCATGATAAAGCAATAAATTGCTATCCCACTTGCGACGCTATGAAAAATCATCGCGCACGGTTGAAGCGCAAAAAAATCGGGACCCTAGGTCCCGATTTTTTTAAAGGAGAGACATGAAACATGAAGTGTACTTGTTGGGTGTTTCGCTTATCTTGGTTTGAGTATACAGTTCCCGCATTAAAGGGTTATTAACGCAACACCCGATTTTAAGCCTTTTTCGGATAATTTTTCGTTAACATTTCAAAGGCCCTTAATCAACACCCCTAACCGATACCTGTCCGACTTTTCCTTCAAATATGGGCAGGAAGGCTTCCATTTCTTCTCCCGAATATGCACTGAATCCCGGACAGATCACGCTGTCGCGATCCACATACTGCTGAAGGAAATATTTCTTTGCTCCAAAGATCAGTTCGGCGATCCCTTCCATTTCCTTGTTCGAATGCAGTTCTCTCACCACAGTGGTCCTGAATTCGTAATCGATATTTCCCGTGATCAGGAGTTTTATGCTTTCTTTTATCTT
Organism: Lachnospiraceae bacterium; assembly: GCA_016280465.1. Lineage (GTDB taxonomy): Bacteria > Bacillota > Clostridia > Lachnospirales > Lachnospiraceae > UBA1258. The sequence continues at coordinate 15,488 of JAEEGT010000196.1, forward strand.
TCCCACATCGGTCTTTACTCCTGCAGCCCTTTCATAGCCTTCGGCCGATGATTTTATATCCATAGCCACGTAGTCAAGGAGATTCTCTTCCAAAAGTCCTTTTAGGATCTTCGGCCTGTAGCCGTTGGTATCAAGCTTGACTTTAAGACCCAGATCTTTAAGTTTCAGTATGAACTCCCGAAGATCCGCCTGCAGGGTGGGCTCTCCGCCGGTAATGCAGACACCCTCCGTTATTCCCTTTCTTTTTCTTAGGTGGGAAAGGATCTCTTCCTCAGGGATCAGAGGCTGTGAGGAAGGATCCAGCACAAGATCCGCATTCTGGCAGAAAGGGCACCTGAAATTGCAGGCTCCCGTGAAGAGCGTTGCGGCCACAATGCCGGGATAATCAAGAAGTGTTGTTTTGTTAAAACCGTGAATCTGCATACATTGCCTCTTTTCTCTTGAGAAAGACTTCGGAAGTATAATATAATGTGAGGGCGAAAGATCTTTTCCGCACCCCTATAATAGCACAACAAAGGATCCGGGGACACCTTACATGAAAAAACCTCTGACCGACGATGAAAAGTACATGAAAGAAGCCCTTAAGGAAGCTCGCAAGGCCTACAAGCTGGGTGAGGTTCCCATCGGCTGCGTGATAGTATACGAAGGAAAGATAATCGGCCGCGGCTACAACCGCCGCAAGACCGACCATTCCACCCTCAGCCACGCCGAGATCACCGCAATAAAAAAAGCCTCCAAAGTCATGGGGGACTGGAGACTTGAGGGCTGTACCCTGTATGTGACCTTGGAACCCTGCCAGATGTGCTCCGGCGCCATCATACAGGCCCGGATCGACCGTGTGGTCATGGGCTGCATGAATCCCAAGGCAGGCTGCGGAGGTTCTTTATTGAATATTCTCGAAAGCCCCCTCTTTAACCATCAGGCCGAGGTGACCCGGGGCGTTCTTGAAGAGGAGTGTTCTGAGATCCTGACCCGTTTCTTTAAGGAATTGCGTGTCCGCCTTAAGACCGAAAAGGATGCGGCCAAAGAAGGCACCGAAGACTGAGATTCTTATTCAAACAGGCTGTCGTAGTTGAAGTTTTCGTAGTTTTCTCTGACTCTTGTCAGATATTCCTCCAGGTTTTCTTTGGTGATGAGCCCTTCATCCCTTGCCATGCACTCAAGGATCAGTGAATTGATATCCGGCGAATAGTGTACCGGGTCCATGTAATTATCAAGGTCTCCGGTTATATCGATCCTGTCATCAAAGCCGTAAATACGAATATTATCGACTTCAAGAAGCAGGTCGTACATATATCTTAAGGATGCCAGCGTACTGTCAAAGCTTCCGGTTATCCTGAGGGCATCCCA
>JAEEGT010000197.1 GCA_016280465.1 Lachnospiraceae bacterium
TTGGTACCGGAATGGAAGTTTGACACCAGCGCCCAGACCTCAAGCCCCATATTGTGGGCAGTTTCGGCGTAGTTTGAATTGCAGACGTGCTTGAAACCGCCGTCATTGTCCGTAAGCCACAGCCAGGTGGGTGAGACCACATTAAGACTCTTAACATTGGCAAGAGCCTTCTTAAGATCTGCTCCGTCCTGAGGATATTCGATATTGTGCCAGGTAAGGTTTATCTTATGATCCCTGGTCAAAGAAGGATAGGCACCTAAGTCTGCGGAAATGTAAGCGTCCGAGATCGTGACCGGAGTTTCATCCTCGTAACGCTCGTCCGAAAGAAATTTCTTTTCGACATAACCGATAAAAGCATCCTTGGTCTTAACCTTGTACCAGTCATCAAGGGGCTCAAGAAGTTCCACCACATCACCTTCGGTCACATCCGTAAGGATCTCGCTCTTTACGCCCGCACGCCAACGTACCTGGGTGGCACCCTTAACGGTCGCTACCGTCTTTCTTCCCCACTCGGTATAGATCTGTACACGGTTAGGCTCAGTGAAATATTCATAGGACATGGGAACGAAGATCTTAAGGTAATCTATGGCGATGTATAAGGTATCGTTCTTGATAAGACAGATGGGATAGTCAATACCGCTTGCCTCATCGTGACTCATGGAATATTTTGTGCTCTCAAGTTCCGTCTTGAAGCTTGTGACGCCGCTGGTAAAGATCAGGAGTTTTTCCTTGTCATCAAGATAAAATCTCTCGGTAAAGTACTCTTCCACCAGATCTCTGTCAAGATAGATATGGCCGTCAATAAGACGTGCCGACTTGTCAATACGTGCGTCCTGCATGATTATTGGGACATCCGAAGAAGAATAAATCTTGAAATACTCGTTAAGATCGGCTCTTTCCTGGCCGTAAGAATATTTGTCGTAAACCTTTTTACCGAAGGTCATCGCCCCGATGATGATTATAAGAACAATGGCAATAAGCACGGGTATAGCCTTTTTCATACAGTACCTCTTCTCAAAACTTTTCGTGCCGGGACCCCATGAGTGCCGTCACACTTTCCGAGATATTATACCAAATATCGAAGCGGTCGTATATGTGAACCTTGTAAAAACTTAGGTACATTTTCCCTCTTGATTTTTGTCTGAAAGTATGTTTTACTCTTGTTCAGATGCTCCGGGCACGAATCCACATTCGGGAAGGAGCGGTGAATTTTTCTTTTTAAGACAGGAATTTAACATTCTTTCTCCGCTTATAGCGGAAGTCTTTTGACACTGTCAGTGTCTTGGGGAGTATTTCGATTCTCCGAAAATTTTCACAAATAATTCAAACACAAATTTAAACATTTTCAGTACAGGTAATCTATATTTTTTTATTTGAATGAGTGTTTGGAGCATCGGTTCGCGGCATAAGCCCGGTAAATATTATTTATCACGAGACGTACACCGGTCTTAACGGTGTGCAGTATGAACAAAGAAACACATAGTGTTTCCAAAGAAAGGTTTATATGTATATAAGCAAGTATTTAAGAAACATGTACAAATACGGCGTAAAGCTTTACTTTTGCGGCAAACCGGTGACACCCTTCTTTTTGCGGTGCTGCTTAAACGGCGAATCAGGACTTAGAGTCAGCACGGTTTACGACGAAAGCGGCTGCCTTAAAGAAGTACATTACAGGCGCTGTCGCACTCCGTAGACCCGGACGGGCCCCTCGGGGTCTTCTCCCCGGGGACGGCCTGTTTGTTATTGATTAATAATTGAAGATCGGCTAAGTTTTTGTGTTCTTTTACCGAAATATAATACAAGAAATAATAAAAAACCCGCCAAGGGAACAAATCATTAAATATTTCGAAAACCTTGCAATGTTAACTTGACGTAAACGGATTTAGAGCATAATATTCTTATAACAAAGAGCATGGTGTATTATATGCTCGAAAGGAGGAGCCGTATGAAAATCGAAAAAGTAAATGAACATCAGATCCGATGCACATTAACCCAAGAAGATTTGGCTTCCCGCAGGCTTAAACTCAGTGAACTGGCTTACGGTTCCGACAAGGCCAAAGATCTTTTCCGTGACATGATGGAAAAAGCCAACGATGAGTGCGGCTTTGATGCCGACAACATTCCTCTTATGATCGAGGCCATTCCCATCAATCCCGAATGTATAGTGCTCATAATCACCAAGGTTGAAGACCCTGAGGAATTTGATACAAGATTTTCCAAGTTTGCCCCCGGAATCAGCGATGTTTCCGATGACTACGACGACGATGACGAGGAGGACGAGGATGAAGCTCCTTCTTCCGACGGTTTCATCAGTCTGTCGGATCTTTTGAACAAATTCAAGGATTCCGCTTCAGCCAAGGGTAAATCCAAATACAACCTCGACGGAATGGCTTTTGCCTTCGGATCCATAACCGAACTTGCAAGCGTTGCCAGGACCGCAGATTCCTTCTTCCGGGGCCAGAGCGCATTATATCTGGATCCTTCATCGGAGAAGTACCTGCTGGTCATCAGCCGGAGCAACATGGACATGGCTGAGTTCGTTCAGGTATGCAATCTCTTCGGTGAGTACGGAGAGCCTGCCAAGGGAAGACTTCTGGCAGAGAGCTATCTCAAGGAACACTACGAAGTTATCATCGCACATGATGCGGTTTCGAATCTGGCAGAGATCGGATGATCCTTATCCGAGGTTGATATCTCTCTGAGAAACAAAAACAAACGGTCGCCGATTAATATCAGCGACCGTTCTTTTTATCTTGATACGGCTTTGGTGCCGTCATGAATCACTTCTCTGCTTTCTTCTTTAATTCCAGCTGTTTTAACTTAAGACCGGTATTGTAGAAGTCCTTGGTGGAGCAGCCCGCTCTTCCGCCGCCGGCGCAGGCACAGGCACAGGCGCAGGCACAGGAATGTGCACAGGCGCAGGAACTGTGAGCACAGGAACTGTGGGCACAGGAGCTTCTGGTCACAGGAACCGGTATGTGGGTTACATGAACTCGCACATAGGTGTTGGGAGAATCGCCGTAACGGAAGGTACCCTCATCACTGTACTTTGTGGGCTCCTGAATGTCCTTTTCTTCCACAACCTCTTCACTTTCAATGAAGCTTCGTCCGCAGTATTCGCACTTTTCCTTGCCCTCGGGTCTTGCGGCACCGCATCCCGGGCAGGTGGGATAGTACTTGATAAGGGTACGGGTGATCTTCTTTTTGGTGGTGGGCTTTGAGTTAAATCCGGACCCCGATGAATAAGCCGAGGATTTTTTGATCAGTTTAACAACAGCCACAATTATTACAAACATGATCCCGAGTCCGGCAAATGACTCGCCGTCGTCACTGCTGCGGTAATCGGAACCGTAATAACTTCCGTCATAGTCATAGTCATAACCGTAGTCATCACCGGCGTCGTAGCCGCCTGCAATCTTGTTCTCATCAAAGGCAAAGGCATCGCTTGGATAGGTGACACTGATCTCTTCGGTGCGATCGTTCACACCGAGGGAGTATTCCCATACAAGATTTTGTCCGTCGGGGGTTGCCCCGTGACTCCAGGAAAGTGCTTTGTCCGTGTTCCAGCGGATCACAAGCCTGTCAATGGCCATATCCGTAAACCAGCCGGGCCTGAAATAGTAAACGGTCTCGCCTTCCGTCAGGATATTCATCTCGTACATATAGTCCTGTACCAGACTGAAATCCATGGCTACGACCTCACCCGCCATATACTCACGGTCCAGATCGAGTCTTGCATAGAATTCGCCGCTTTCGTACATGGTGGAAATATCGCTTATGGTATCGCTCAAAGCAGTCAGACTCTCAACGCGATCGTTGGGAATACCCACCTTGACCCAGGTCAGAGGTCCGTACTGAACATCATCAAGGACCTTCCATTCAATGTGGTAATTAAGGTTCACGGTGGCATCATCATTGATGCTTGCATCGATCTCGTAGTTAACGATCTCATCTGTGGGAGTTGCGGCATAAACCCTCCCGGAAAAAGAAAATGCAAAAAGAAGAGACAAAGCCGCGATAATGATCCTTATTCTTTTCATTTGCACTCCTTTCTCAGGGGACATCTTCCCAGCATAAGACCGGAATATTCCCTGCGCTTCCTGCAGAATTCACTGTTCCAGATATCTTCCCATTGGTCCGTCAATATGTTTCCGAGAACATTGCCGGAAAGCCAGCTCTGGCAGGGAACCACGTTACCGCCGGGAGTGATGGCCATGTTGCTTAAGCAGGCTCCGCAGTTGGGAGGGGACAGAGCATGCTCTTTAAAGAATTCTTCTTCAATCCATCCGGGAGAAGTGAAGCTTATTTCCATGCCGTTGGCATAGGCGAAATCTGCCGCATCTGCCAGGATCTTCTTGATCTCCTCCGTTGAAAGCTGCAGTTCCTCGGAAGCTTCCGTCAGGGCGTTACCCGTAGTGATAAGGCCCGAACAGGTCACATACATGACTCCTTTTTCCTTAAGATATTTAAGAGTCTCCACATAATCCTTATTAAGTGTGCAAAGAGGAGTGTTGATGCTTAAGTTAAGACCCGCCTTAATGGCATTGTCTATTCCTGCTGCCGTCTCATCAAAATGATCTGCACCCACAAGTTTGTTGTGGATCTCTTTGTTGCTTGAATAGAAGGTTATCTGTACACTGTCTATCTCGCACTCTCTTAAGCGCCTGCAGTAATCTTCCGTAAGCTTGATACCGTTGGTATTGAGTCTTGAAACAAACCATTTGGCATGGTCGATAAGTTCAAACAGGTCCTCCCTCATGGTAGGCTCCCCGCCGGTAAAGGTAACCTGGGGAATACCGATCTCACGGAGTCTGTCAAGGATCGTGATCCACTGCTCAGTGGTAAGTTCCTCCTCAACGGCCTGATGCTGGCCGGCGGCATAGCAATGCACGCAGCACTGATTGCAGTTCCAGTGCCCGTTCTTTTCCATGGCACTGACCATAACGTCCATACGGTGAGGCGCCTTCATGAACTCGGCATACTGTCCGATATTCATGTAACCGATATCTTCGGTAACTTCTTCACCGTAAGCCACCTGCTTGAAGGTTTCCATCATGGTGTGGATGTCTTCACGGAATTTCTTCTTCGGTGTCATCCAGTAAACCTTTTTGACCGCCTTGCAGGTATTTTCAAGGATCTCTTCAACCTCGGCATCGGAAACTTCCTTGCCGTGGTGCTTGTTAACCTCTTTGATAAATTCCGCAAGAAGGATACTCCAGGCAGAGTTCACCGGAATGATGTCCTGGCCGTTTATGATGGCAACACTGGCCTGAACCTTACCCTTTTCAACCTTAGGCGGGATAAGGTGGATGCGCACCACCCCCGGTCCCTCGGGATTCAGGGTTGTGTGAACGACTTCTTTGAAATTTTCACGCATGTACTTTTTAGGTGTCATATCTCTCCCTCACCTCTTATTTTTGTATTATTCTACCACAGTATCTTTACAGGTAAAAGAAAAAGAACGGCAAGAAAGCCGTTCTTAAATCTCCAATATCGAAAAATAGACCGAATTCCTCTTAGGTAGCCTGCAAAAAGCCCGAAAGAGTATTGAGCACCTTCTTTTTGTCGGCACTCCATAAAGGAGCCACCAGAAGCCGCTTGTCTCCGTCCCCGGTGAGACGGTGGATTATCATATCTTTCGGAAGCACCTGTATGCAGGAGATCAGGATATCCGTGTACTCTTCCAAGGTCAATGTTCTGAACCTGCCTGCCTCGTAATCTTTGGCAAGATCCGTTCCCTTAAGGACGTGAAGCAGTTGCAGTTTGATCCCTTTTGATCCCGATGCCCCAACATAACGGACAGTTTCCACCATATCTTCTTTGGTCTCTCCCGGAAGTCCCAGAATCACATGGGTTATGACCTCTATGCCCCGTGAAGTCAGTTCCTTAACGGCTGTGTCATATACACCGAGATCATAGCCGCGCCTGATATATTCCGTAGTTTCAGGATGTATTGTCTGAAGTCCCAGCTCCACCCACACCGGCTTGACGGTGTTAAGCTCCTGTAAAAGCGAAAGTACTTCCTCCGGCAGGCAATCCGGTCTTGTGGCAATGGAAAGCACACAGACCTCAGGGTCCTCCAGAGCCTCCGTAAATTTTCTTTTTAATTCTTCCAAGGGGCCGTAGGTATTGGTATATGCCTGAAAATAGGCAATATACAGTGCTTTTTCCCCTATAGGAAGTTTGCTCCCGATCAGGTCCTTACCCGCCCGGAGCTGTTCTTTGACCGTATTCCCGTGGGCGGCAAACTCTCCCGATCCTCCTGAGGAACAGAAAATACATCCGCGGGTGTCTATGGTCCCGTCCCTGTTGGGGCAGGTAAAGCCGCCGTCCAGTGCAACTTTGTAAACCTTGTACCCAAACCGGTCACGAAGATATGTATTAAGAGAATTATAAGTGACTTTCATATCCGTACGATCAGAGTCTCTTGCGCCTGTCCACGTGAGTTCTGTAGAATTCGCGCTTATCCTCATACATGGCTGCATCCGCACGGTTAAAGACGGATTTGTAGTTAGGATCGGAACCCGAGTCATAATAAGCATAACCTACCGAGATCTCAAGCTCCACCGGAACGGAATGAGCATTCATGTCCGCCAAGGCGGCTTTGAACCTTGCGGCACAATCTCCCGAAGCAATGCTGTCCAGTATAGCAACAAATTCATCACCGCCAACCCTGTATACGGTTCCCTTGGGAAAAGCATTTTTAATGGCTTCGGCAGCTTTGGCAATGACACGGTCCCCTACTTCGTGACCGAAGTCGTCATTGATGCTCTTTAATCGGTTTATGTCAAATACAAGAACCGAAAAGCAGGCTCTGCCCATTCTGATCTGGTCGTTTATATGCTTGAGTCTGTCTATGTAGGCAGCACGGTTGCTGATTCCGGTAAGTTCATCAATATAGGCTCTGGATCTGATCACGGAAAGCTGTCCGCTGAGTCTGGTCTGAAGTGAATGAACCTCATCACTTATCTCGATTATCTCGTTGTTGCTTCCCGTCTGTTTATTTGCGAAAGTATCCGCATCGTCCCGCGAGGTTCCCGGTGCCACTTCACGCACAAGGCTTTCTATGCTGTCCGACAGAGTGTCCACTTCCAGGCGAAGCTGAGCATAGTGCTTATCGTAACGGGTGGTGACAATGACTATGAGTACTGAACTGAAGATAACCGCTATTGCGATGATGATGATGGTGATCGCCGTCAGTTTTCCCACTTCTTCCTCGTACCATGTGGCACTGAAGTCCACCACAACAATGCCTGCGACCTTGCCCTCGGAATCAAATACCGGAGAATAGGAACTGTAAAATCTACCCCACTCATCTTCATAAGGAACTTCATCCACCGAAGTGGTTCCGAGACTTGCCTGATACAAGGCATCCGTATAAACAACGGGATCGCCGAACTGTCCGGGCAGCAAAGGATCCGTATCTATGACAAATACGAAATTTTTGTCTCCCATGTCCCTTATACAATAGATAAATTCAAGGTCCGTATTATTCAGGAAATAATCGAGTGTGTCATATACATGCTGATATTCCGGAGTACCCTTATCCTCCGCCTGCAATCTTCCAAGGACATCACCGTCCAGCATGGCAGCCGCAGTATTTGAAATGCCCACCATTCTTTCTTTGATGACTTCCTTTAAAGCCCTTGCCGACCTGGTGGTAAGAACAACTCCGAGAACGGTGTTGAACACCACTATCAGCACCCCGATGACAATTAGATATTTGGCTGTCTGATTGATACGCTTATTCATGTAACTGAAATCTCCAAACTAAAAGGATCAAAACCTTACTTTCCAAACACGATATCCCTGATGGTGGGATGGAACACGTCGTAAGACATTCCGCAGTTTCTGACATGCTGAACATACACAAAACTCATACGCGATGCGGTATCCATCTGAACTGCACTTCCGGCCGCACCGTCCCATCCGAAAACTCCCGCCGGAGCTGTGGAGCCGATCTCTTCGGGATGCATGAGGATCTGCATGCCGCAACCGTAACCGTATCCTCTGCGGCCCATATTATGGGCAACCTCATAAAGAGAAGCGTCGCACAAGAGGTTTGTTTTTATTATATCGACGGTTTCCGGTTTCAATATCCGGATTCCATCTGCGGATTCGCCTCCGCATGCCAGAGTGTCGGCAAGCTTCGCATAGTCTTCCGTACAGCTTATGAGTCCCGCTCCGCCGCTTTCGTAGTTCTCCGTAAGCTGATAGTTGCAGGTCTGCTCCATGGGCACGATCCCCGCATCACTTACGATAAACTGCCTTGCAAGACGTTCAACCCCGTCATTGACAGGCTTTGCAAAGAAGGTATCGGTCATATGTAAGGGCTTCCACAGGTTCTTATTCAAATAGTCGCCGAAGCTCATACCGGAAACCACCTCGATAACAGCCGCCACCACATCGTGGCTTAAGCTGTAAAGAAAGTGGGTTCCGGGTTCAAATTTAAGCGGAGATTCGGCAAAAGCATCAACTATCTCCCTTGTTCCGGCCTTCTGTCCCTTTTCTTTCAATACTCTCAGGATACCGGGACGGTTAAGATCATAATCAAGGCCCGACTGCATGGAAAGAAGGTGCCGGATCCTCATGGGCTCTTTAAGATCTCTCTCACCCTTTTCATCACAAACCTTGATATTTCTGTAGGCAGGAAGGAATTTTCCCACCTCGTCGTCCATGGATATCTTCCCCTGCTCCACAAGCTGCATCACCGCAGTCATGGTCTGTACCTTTGTCATGGAGAACATAAGATACCGCTGGTCTTTGGCTACCTTTTGGGTTCTTTCGGCATCGACGGTACCGTTCATATGCCTGTAGATCTGCTTATGATCATGATATACGATACAATCCACCGAAGGGATTCCCTTGTCCAAAAGGGAATCAAGATATTCGGTAAGTTTTTCTTCTTTATTCTTATCAAACATGGTCTTATCTTTCTCCCGCGTATTTTCTGACTATGGCGCAAAGTACCTTTACCACCGCATCCATTCCTTCAGCCGTTATGTGCTCAAAGGGTCCGTGGTAGGCATATCCGCCGGTACCAAGATTCGGACAGGGAAGTCCGCGAAATGAAAGTCTGGCTCCGTCGGTACCTCCGCGCACGGGAACATCCAAAGGTGTAAGGCCCTGGTCTTTAATGCAGGCCTTGGCGGTCTCCACTATATGCATATGCGGGCGGATCTTTTCGATCATGTTACGATACTGCTCCGTGATCTTCAAAGAAACGGTTCCGGGTGCATATTTCTCGTTAAGAGTCTTCGCGATCAGACGGAGGGTCGCAAGCTTGGCCTCAAAGAGCCCCGCATCATGATCCCTCACGATATAATCTATTTCGGCATTTTCAACGTCGCCCTTAATATCCGTGAGGTGATAAAATCCCTCACGATCCTCGGTGTGTGCGGGAGTTTCCGCACTAGGCAGCATGGAAGCAATCTCACAGGCCACCAGACCTGCATTAACCATTCTGTTCTTGGCATCCCCGGGGTGAACGCTTACGCCACGTATCTTAAATACCGCCTTGGCAGCATTGAAGTTTTCATACTCGATCTCATTCTCCGGGCCGCCGTCCACCGTGTATGCAAAATCGGCACCGAATCTATCAATATCCAATAGTTCCGCACCGTGACCGATCTCCTCATCCGGTGTAAAAGCAATGCAGATCTCGCCATGAGGGATATCGGAATTAATTATTTGTTCCGCCAAAGTCATGATCTCGGCGATACCGGCTTTGTCATCGGCTCCCAGAAGAGTGCTTCCGTCGGTTGTTATAAGAGTACGGCCCTTAAGAGTCTTGAGATGGGGGAAGAGTTCTGTGGAAAGCACGCGGCCGTTTCCAAGGTCCACGCTGCTTCCGTCAAAGTTTTCCCTGATAACAGGTTTGACATGCTCTCCGGAACAGTCGGGAGCGGTATCGAGATGAGCGATAAAACCGATCTTTGGAGACTTCTCATAGCCCTTTGTGGCAGGAATATGCCCGGTTACATAGCAGTGCTCGTCAACCGAGGCATCCGTGATCCCCAGATCCTTCATTTCTTTTTCGAGTAAATGCGCCAGCTCAAACTGTCTTTCGGTTGAGGGTGTGTTCTCGATATTTTCGTCACTTGTTGTGTGGACCACAACATAGTTCAAAAGTCTTTCATATGCTCTCATAGCTATGACTCCTTACATACTGTACAGATTGGTCCCGCCGGGATACGATCTTTACATTACAGGGGGTTTTGAAACCCCTTTCTTAATACGATTGTATAATGCATTTTAAAACTTCGCCATTTATTTTTTTAAAAAATAAAAAGAATTCTTAAACACAGTGACCCCGTGCCTGTCGGCATCGGGGTCACTGTGCGGAATGCGTTGGTGAATGTATTGTTAACGGTATTATCTCACTATAAAAATTCCACTGCGTGCTTTCTGGCCCAAAGAGGGAAATGGTTCTTCTGGCACTTTTCATTGGCGCGCTCTTTTATTGCAACAGAATCAAAGAAAGCCTTCCAAAGATCCGTGTATTCATCGTTGTCCGCTTCGGTCTGAAGGAGCCGTTCAAATTCGCTGTCGGACAGTCTCTGAAGGTAGAATGGTCTGTTTCCGGCGTGGATAACTGCCTCCCTGTGAATATCGTCCACTATGATGAAATGTTCCGAAGGCATACGATCCGAAAAAA
>JAEEGT010000198.1 GCA_016280465.1 Lachnospiraceae bacterium
CCTTCCAGAACCGCCTGGGTCATCTCTTCTCTTGTGGTATCCATGGTCATGCCGGTAAAGGTAGCTCTGGCTGCAGGATCGTTGTGAGGGCTCCGCTCACCCATGAGATAGGGTAAAAAGAACACGTGATTCTCACCAAGCTTGGTGATCCCGGTCTGCTCGCCGGCATAGTCCTTGGTCTTTAATATCTCATCCATCCACCACTTATTGCAGGATGCTGCGGAAAGCATGCATCCCATCAGGTGATAGGTGCCGTCCGCGTGGCAGAAGGAGTGAAGTGCATTGAATTTATCAACTCCGAAATTCTTGGAGGATACGAAAAGGGTTCCGCTGGTACCAAGAGAGATATTGCACTGTCCGTCACCTACGGTTCCGGTTCCTACGGCTGCTGCCGCATTGTCACCGGCACCCGCTGCGATAACGGTGGTCTCGGGGAAGCCAAGCTCTCTTGCCAGTTCGGGAAGAAGAGTTCCCACCTTGTCATAGCTTTCGTAGATCTTCGCAAGCCATTCTTCTTTGACATGGCAGATCTCGCACATTTCCTTGGACCACTTACGGTTCTTTACATCAAAAAGAAGCATACCGGAAGCGTCGGAAACATCGGTGCAGTGAACTCCGGAAAGTCTGTATGCAAGATAATCCTTGGGAAGCATCATCTTGGCGATACGTGCGAAATTCTCGGGTTCCTTGTTCTTGACCCAAAGTACCTTGGGTGCCGTAAATCCGGTAAAAGAAATATTTGCGGTGTACTCGGACAGCTTGTCCTTACCGATAACGTTGTTAAGGTAATCGCACTCTTCGGTGGTACGGCCGTCATTCCAGAGAATAGCGGGGCGGATAACCTTATCATCCTTGTCAAGGATAACAAGTCCGTGCATCTGACCTCCGAAACTGATGCCGGCGATCTTGGACTTATCAAATTTTGCTGTTAATTCTTTAAGACCCTCTATGGACTTTTCGTACCAGTCTTCGGGATTTTGCTCGCTCCAGCCCGGATGGGGAAAGAAAAGAGGATATTCCTTGGAAACCACATTCAAAATGGACCCCTCGGAATCCATAAGGAGCAGCTTTACGGCAGACGTGCCCAAATCAATTCCAATATAATACATATAACCCTCCTCAGCGCCGCAAATGGCGCCACTTTCCTTTATTCTATACAAATCCCCCCGATTATTCAATTCAAAATTGCATTCTGACTTCTCAATTATTGCTATTTTATATAATATGCTTGAAAACGACACTAAGATGGCGAAATATACCTTTCAATGCAAACCCGGCCCACTCTACCTAAAACTTTCGAGACAATAAAAAGACCGCGTAAAGATTCGTGAGCAAAACCTTTTCAAACGCCGGCACTTAATCTGCGTTCTTTGCAGATTTAGTACCGCTGCGCTTGAATAGGAGCGAGAGCGTTTTTGCGATGAATCTGTTACGCGGTCATTATTATTTCTTTTTACTGCTGTTCGTTTACGAAAATTGAAGCTCTGGACTGGATGATCTTCACAACCTCTTCAACAGACTTCTGTCCCTCAAAATAAGGAGCTGCCTCTTCGAAGATGATGTTGGATACATCGTTAAAGCCCTGCTCAAGCTTCTGCACTGAGTTCACATATTCCTTGAAGACTGCGATCTCAGCATCGGTAAGGGGAGCGGAAGGAACATCCACACCGTTGATCCAGATGGTATCATCGTAGTACTCCTTCTCTCCGTTCTCATTTGTCCAATAAGGTCTTTCCTTTGCTTCTTCACACTTGGCGTCAAAAGCCGCAACGGTACCGGGCATGCCGTATACTCTGTTAGTCTGATAGTCAGGCAGCATAAACTGTCTGATAAACTGCCATGCGGCATCGGGATGCTTGCATCTTGAGGAGATTCCGATGCTCATGTCGGGTTCATAGTAGGAGCCCTGTCTGTCCTCGGAAGGGAAGCCCACAAATACGGGTTCTTCGCCGATCTCGCCTCGCAGGATGTTCTGGTATGCTCTAACTTCGTAGATACGTCCCACATTGAGGGCTGCCTTGCCGTTTCTTACTTCGTATTCGTACTCCGCCCAGTTAAAGTCCTCAGTGTAAAGGGTGTTGTAGTAATCATCGCTCTTGGGTAATGTCTTGATGTACTCAAGCACCTTCATAAAGTTTTCGGAATCAAAGTTGCATTTTCCTGTTTCGGGATCGATGTAATCCTTGATGCTGACTCTGAAAAGATAATCCAGGAAAGCCTCTCTGGTCATGTCGTGGAAAAGCTTCATGCCTTCGGGAAGAGTCTTGGCATAATCAAGCATCTCGCTAATAGTCCAGCCGTCTCTGTTGCCGATGACGGCCTTCTTGCCGACAGCGGTTACGATCCTGAAGCCGGGGATCAGCTGGTATACCTTACCCTTGCTGCTGCAGGCTTCCAGGAGTCCCGGAAGTATGGATTCACGGCTGAGGTCGGCATCGCTGTCAAGGTACTTTCCGAGGTCTTCCAGCAGACCTTTGCTTATGAATTCAGCAGTCTTCTGTGTTTCGGAACCGATAATGATATCGGGGCCCTGTCCGGTGGCTACGTCGGTGTTAAACTTGTTGCTTCCCGCCATCCAGTCATCCTCGGTATTATATACGGAGTAATCCACCAGATTTATGCGGTATTCTTCGCTGGAACGGTTGAAATCGACCACCATTTTTCTTACAATGTCATTAACATCCAGGCAGCCGAGGGAAATGATCTCTTTGTCCTTAACATCTTCGGGGTTGACCTTGTTATACCTGCAAAGGTGGAAGGAATTTGCATCCTGATCCCATACCTGATAGGAACCAACAAAGGTTCTCTCATCAAGGCTGTCAAAGGCATTGAAATAGCTTGTATAAATATCGGAGTTGATGAAGTTCATCAAAGGAGTGGGATCCGTATCTCCGATGTTGTAGCCGTAGATCTGTGTACTGTCACGTAAAAAGAAATCGTATCCGTGACCCTGCATAACAGCGTAGTTACTGTTTTTTGAAAGCCAGGTATCGATCTTGTCACCCAGTTCCAGAGTCTGGGGATTGAATTTTGTGTATTCCTGACCGGTCTCTCCCCATTTCATTACCACATAGCTTCCGTCTTTGATCCGGTAGATGTTTCCGAAGTCAAATCCCTGACCGTTCTCGCTTCTTTTTTCATTTACCTTGTTGAGTTTTTCATCAAGGACTA
>JAEEGT010000199.1 GCA_016280465.1 Lachnospiraceae bacterium
ATCTGCATGAAGCGATATTCGCCTTCGTAAAGTTTTTCGTGTTCCATAAATGCATACTCCTTGGTCTATTGCAATCGACTTGACATGAGTCTATCGCAGTAGACCCAACTTGTCAAGGGGGTCTTACAAAATTTTTTTCGTAAGGGTTTATGGATCTGCCGGGAGAGTGTTGACCGGCGCTTAAGCGTGGATTTGGGAAACAGTGTTTGGCGATACAAAAAAGGACCACCGGAAGATCGGTGGTCCCTTGGGATCAAAAAACGTGTGCGGTTTTTAGGCAGGTCCGAATTACTTGAAGTATCTGTCGTAGAGACCCTTGAAGGCCTTGCCGTGTCTTGCTTCGTCACGGGCCATTTCATGAACGGTGTCATGGATGGCATCCAGATTAAGAGCCTTGGCGCGCTTTGCAAGATCGGTCTTGCCTGCGGTGGCGCCGTTCTCGGCTTCGATACGAACCTCCAGATTCTTCTTGGTGGAGTCGTATACGCACTCACCCAGAAGCTCTGCAAACTTGGCAGCATGCTCTGCTTCTTCGAAAGCTGCTTTTTCCCAATATAAACCGATCTCGGGATAGCCCTCTCTGAAAGCAACACGACTCATTGCAAGGTACATGCCCACTTCGGAGCATTCGCCGTTAAAGTTTGAGCGAAGGTCGTTGATGATATCTTCGGGAGCACCCTTTGCAACGCCTACAACGTGCTCGGAAGCCCAGGTCATCTCACCTTCCTGCTTAACGAACTTCTCCTTGGGAGCCTTACATACAGGGCACTGATCGGGAGCTTCGTCGCCTTCGTGAACATAACCGCATACGGAACAAACATATTTAGCCATTTGAAAACCCTCCTTATACGACATAATTTGTCAGTTGACTCATTATAGCACACTTTACCGATTTTTTAGAAATATATTTCACTTCTTTAAGCCTTTTACCAAAGAAATGTGATAATATTTCTGTGAAAGATGAGAACGGCGGGTTGATTCTGCGCTTATTGCCGCAACGTCACCGTCGGCGCGATCGCAGTGATGCGACGACTCGGGAGGAGATAATCGTGAGGCTTAAAACGAGATTGCAGGTTACTTTCATTGTTGTGGCAATCCTGCCGGTATGTCTTTTTATCCTGGCGTTTCTGGTGATCGGTAAGATCATGATATTCCTGCAGAAGACCGGAGGCATAGAGAGAGTCGACAGACTGATGCCCCAGGGAGTACTTACGGTACTGATCATAACGGTCTTTATCATCATGTTCGCCATAGCGGCGGGGCTCACCCGATGGATAGGCAAGGGCGTTTTCAGTCCCATCAATAACCTCAAGGTAGGCATGCAGCAGATTGCCGAGGGTAACTTCGACTATGTGCTGGAGCGCAACATGAAGGGTGAGATCGGTGAACTTTACCGGGACTACGAGGACATGCGCCTTAAGTTAAAAGAAAGCACCGAAGAGACCATCCGCAATGAGAACAAGAACCGGGAACTCATAACCAACATCTCTCACGATCTTAAGACTCCCATAACCGCCATCAAGGGCTATGTTGAGGGTATCATGGACGGTGTGGCCGATACTCCCGAGAAGATGGACAAATACATAAAGACCATCTACAACAAGACCAACGACATGGACAGGCTCATAAACGAGCTCACCATATATTCGAGGATCGATGCAAATCGCATCCCCTACACCTTCTTAAGACTCAATGTTTCCGACTACTTCAGCGACTGTATCGAGGAAGTGGGATTGGATCTTGAGTCAAAGAACATTAAACTTAATTACACGAATCTGGTTCCTGAAGACACAAGGATCATTGCGGATCCCGAGCAGATCAAGCGTGTTATAAACAACATAATCAGCAATTCCGTCAAATACATGGACAAGAACAAACCCGAGTCCAGGATCGACTTCAGGATACTGGACGAAGAGGGCTCCATCAGAGTGGAGATCGAAGACAACGGCCGCGGTATCGCCAGCAAGGATCTTTCAAGGATCTTCGAAAGATTTTACAGGACCGATTCCTCCCGTAACTCCGCCAGCGGCGGCAGCGGTATCGGCCTGTCCATCGTAAAGAAGATAATCGAAGACCACGGCGGTTATATATGGGCCACCAGCAAGGAGAACGAAGGCACCTGCATGCATTTCGTTCTCAGAAAGTACGAGGAGAAGAAAGACTATGAGTAAGATACTGATAATCGAAGATGAAGAAGCCATCGCAGATCTTGAGAAGGATTACCTTGAGTTAAGCGATTTTACCGTAGAGATAGCCGGAGACGGAGTTGAAGGCGAGAAGAAAGCACTTGAAGGTGAATTCGATCTTATCGTGCTGGATCTCATGCTTCCCGGCAAAGACGGATTCGAGGTATGCAAGAGCATCAGGGAAAAGAAAAACGTTCCCATCCTCATGGTCTCTGCCAAGAAGGACGATATCGACAAGATCCGGGGTCTGGGTCTCGGTGCCGACGATTACATGACCAAGCCCTTCAGCCCCAGCGAGCTGGTTGCCCGTGTCAAGGCACACCTTGCAAGGTACGAGCGTCTTACCAGTTCCGGAGCAAAGCCCAAGAACACGGTTATCGAGATCAGAGGCCTTAAGATAGACAAGACCGCCCGCAGGGTCTGGATCGACGGAGAGGAAAAGCAGTTCACTACCAAGGAATTCGATCTTCTTACCTTCCTTGCAGAGAACCCCAATCACGTGTATACCAAGGATGAGCTTTTCAGGGAGATCTGGGACATGGACTCCATCGGTGACATTGCCACCGTCACTGTCCACATCAAGAAGATCCGCGAAAAGATTGAGTTTGATTCCGCAAACCCTCAGTACATCGAAACCATCTGGGGAGTGGGCTACAGATTCAAAATGTAAAAAATTTTTATTTTACCTATTGACAAGGTAGGTGAATGCTTGTATAGTATGACCCATATCAAGGAGATAAGGCAATGTCAGTTTACGGTTTATCATCAAAACTGAATATGATGTGCATGTGCATGTGCTGTCGGATCACTCAATCCCGGATTTCAAACTTCAGGGATGGCGATGCGGCTTATTTGCCTGCGCGTCATCATAGATAAACCAATAAACCAACCTGAAATATTTGAGCCCGGGATTCGTAAGAGTCCCGGGCTCTTTAGTTTCCCAAACCGTCGAGGGTAAGACGTCACCGTCGACGGAAACAATGGGGATCAGGACCTCATCTTCTTTAACCAGGAGGAATCATGAAAAAGTCAAACAACCTCATAAGAAAACAAACGGGGACACTTCGAATGTGTCGATGTATGAGCATATATAACACCACTTCAGTAACTTTTAACATCAACAACTCATACAACGAACATTTGGAGGAAACCAATCATGAAAAAGAACATCTTTAAGAAAGCAGCAGCTCTTTTAACAGCAGTTGCCACCGCAGCAACCTTACTTGCAGGCTGCGGCAATGCAAAAACAGACAAAGCAGCTTCCAAGGCTGCAGACAGCAATGCTGTATATCGTTCCCTGGATGACATCAAGGCATCGGGAACCGTAAACATCGGAGTATTCTCCGACAAGTCCCCCTTCGGTTATGTGGACGAAAACGGCAAATATCAGGGTTATGACGTATACTTCGCA
>JAEEGT010000200.1 GCA_016280465.1 Lachnospiraceae bacterium
GGCCAAGGTGTAAGTGCAGTAATGCATTCAGCTGATGGTTACTAATAGGTCGAGAGCTTAACCAAGAAAAAAGGCAGATAGATATAGTTCCTGTTCTGTATTAAGTGTTTAAAGTGCACGGTCCTCGATAGCTCAGCGGCAGAGCATCCGGCTGTTAACCGGAGGGTCGTAGGTTCAAACCCTACTCGGGGAGTTACTCAGATTTTATATCTGAGTTTTTTTCGTAATATTTGGCTCCGTGGTCAAGCGGTTAAGACATCGCCCTTTCACGGCGGTAACACGAGTTCGATTCTCGTCGGAGTCAGTTTTGTATCGTTTGCTTTGCAAACGCACGATTGGTGCCATAGCCAAGTGGTAAGGCGTGGGACTGCAACTCCCTGATCGGCGGTTCAAATCCGTCTGGCACCTCTCTTTGAACTCGATGCTTCTGCGCTCGAGTTCTTTTTTTTTTCATGTAAATATGGTATTCTGTCTTTGTGTGCTAGAAAGGTATATAAGAAGGCTTAACATGATCACGGCTTTAAAGATCTTAATTACAATACTTATCGTTTTCGTTTTACTGTTTTGCTTTTACCTGTATTCCATCAAGCCCGGCAAGAGACGGGATACTTCCTATTTCGAACAAAAGAAATACGCCCACCGTGGCCTTCATGATGATGAGGTTCCCGAGAATTCTCTTACCGCTTTCAGGCTGGCCAAAGAGAACGGCTTTGGCGTGGAGCTTGACGTACAGATGACCTCCGACGGACAGCTTGTTGTTTTCCATGACGGCACTCTGAAGCGTATGTGCGGAGTTGAGGGTAAACTCAAGAACTTCACGTACGATGAACTGCAGGAGTTTCGTCTTAAGGATACGGATGAGCGCATCCCGCTTTTTTCAGATGTGCTTGAAGTACTGGATAGCACGGATCTCATCTGCGAGATCAAAGGCGACAACGGAGCCAGAAACTATGTGATCTGCGAGAAGGTTTACGATCTTTTGCAGACCTATAAAGGACAGTATTGTATTGAGTCCTTCAGTCCCTTCCTGGTCAAATGGTTCAGGAAAAAGCACCCCGAAGTCATCCGCGGTCAGTTGTCCTGCAGATTTGAAGATAATAAGAACATGAATCCCATAGTCAGGTTTGTACTGTCTCATTTGATGACAAATCTGATTTCAAGGCCTGATTTTGTTGCATACAATCACGAGGATTCAAAGAATATGGGATTTCGCATCATAAAGCGTTTTTTCCGCCCTTTTCTTGTAGCGTGGACGGCTAAAGGGGAAGAACAGCAAAGAAGCGCGGAGAAGATCTTTGATTCCGTTATTTTTGAAAAGAATCCTCCCAAGGAAAAGAAAGACTGAGGAGTTATATGAAGTTACACGAGGTTGAATTTGAAGAGATTCCCGTTGAGGAAACTCCTTCCAATAAATATGTACAGACATCCGGTGAAATGATCCCTCAAAGGAACAGGAAGCCCGGCAGGACTTTCTTTGTGCTGGGACTTGTTTTCATGCTTGTTTCGGTGACGGTATTTGCAGCAGCTTACTTGATCTTTGTGAAAGAAGTATTTAAGAAGGCGGAGCCTGAGCCGGAACCTGTTATAACATACACACAGGAAGAACTTGATGCCAAGGTTGCCGCTGCGGTCAAGAACGCCGAGGCGGTAACTTCGGAGCGGGTGAGTAACGATTATCGTGCCAATATTTTCGAGGCTTCACAGATAAACGGCGGGATGAATAACTATCTTCGTTATCTTTTTCCCGACAATATCATATTTATGGAAGGTTCCAAGTATGTATTCGCTCCGCTTCATAAAGGACTTAAACAAAGCAAGGTTGAGAGTTCTCTTTTTAAGATGGACGATACAACAGGCTTTTTAAGCTATATCAACGTTGATGGCACTGTTTCTTCGCACATCGGGGTGGATGTTTCCAAATTCCAGCAGGATATCGACTGGAACAGGGTAAAGAATGCAGGTATCGAATTTGCCATAATCCGCTGCGGTATCAGGGGTTACGGTTCGGAAGGACGCCTTGCTGCCGATTCGAAGTTCGAAGATAATATTTCCGGAGCCATAGCTGCGGGCCTTCCCGTGGGTGTGTATTTCTTTACCCAGGCTCTTACCAAAGAAGAAGCGGTGGAGGAGGCCGAATACGTGCTTTCTCTTATCGAGCCTTACAATGTGAACGGTCCCATTGTTCTCGATGTGGAAACCGCCTCTTCGGAAGAAAGAACGAAAAACCAGACTCCCGCAGAGCGGACAGACTGTATAATAGCCTTTTGCGACAGGATAAAGCAGGCGGGAAAAACTCCCATGATCTACTCCAACATTAAGTACTTTGTTCGAATGATGGAGATTGAGCGCCTTGAGGAGTATAAGAAATGGTACGCAAATTACAACAGTCTTTTCGATCCCGAGACATTCACTTCTCCCTGGGCTTTTAACGATCCTTTATATTTCCCCTACGAGTTTTCCATGTGGCAATATACTGAAAGCGGCCTTGTGGACGGAATTCCCGGCAAGGCGGATCTGAACGTTCTTTTTGAAAAGTGGTGGTAAGATGGATATTCAGGTTGGAGATATAATCACGTTGAAAAAAGCACATCCCTGCGGAAGCTTTGATTGGGAAGTGCTGAGGATCGGAGCGGATTTCAGGGTTAAGTGCCGGGTCTGCGGCAGGCAGGTCATGGTTCCCAGAATTAAGATCGAAAAAATGGTCAAAAACGTAAAAAAACCTTGAAATAAGCGAATTCTTATGTTATCATTGTAATCCGTGATAAATAATATCCTTGCTCTCTTCTTGAAAGAGGGCCAGAGACCAAAAGGAGGTAAAGCATGAACAAGTACGAATTAACCATCGTTGTTAATGCGAAAATCGAAGATGACGAGAGAGCCGCAGTTGTTGACAAGTGCAAGGCTTACATCGACAGATTCGGCGGAAAAGTTACAAACGTTGATGAAGCAGGCAAGAAGAAGCTGGCTTACGACATCCAGAAGATGAGCGAAGCTTTCTACTACTTCATTCAGTTTGACGCTGAAGCTACCGCTCCCGCCGAGATCGAGAGCAGAGTTCGCATTATGGACAATGTACTCAGATTCTTGATAGTTCGCACCGACGAAGCATAATCAAGGAGAATAAAACATTATGAATAAAGTTGTTCTTATGGGAAGATTAACCAGAGACCCCGAGGTTAGATACTCACAGGGTGAGAATTCACTTGCCATCGCAAGATATACTCTTGCCGTTGACAGAAGGGGTGGCCGTTCAAACGGTCAGGACGGCGAACAGACCGCTGATTTTATCAACATCGTAGCATTTGGTAAGTCCGGTGAATTCGCTGAGAAATATCTTCATAAGGGAACTAAGCTCGTAGTATCCGGCCGTATCCAGACCGGTAGCTACACAAACAAGGATGGTGTGAAGGTTTATACTACCGAGGTGGTAGTTGACGATCAGGAATTCGCAGAGAGTAAGAACTCTTCTTCCAATGACGGCGGATTTGATAATCGCTCCGAAAGACCTGAGGCACCGGGAAGCGACTTCATGAATATTCCCGAAGGAATTGAGGACGACCTTCCTTTCTCACAACCTAACAGATAAACAGGAGGCATTATCATGGCATTTAACAAAGCTGATAGAGGCGATAAGTCCGATGCACCCATGAAGAGAAAGGGTGGCCTTCGCAGAAGAAAGAAAGTTTGCGTATTCTGCGGCAAGGACAATGTTATCGACTACAAAGATGTTAACAAGTTAAAGAGATACGTATCAGAGCGCGGCAAGATCCTTCCCAGAAGGATCACCGGAAACTGTGCAAAGCACCAGAGAGCATTAACCGTTGCTATCAAGCGTGCAAGACATATCGCTCTTATGCCTTACGTACAGGATTAATATCTCAAAGAATCAGGCGTTTCCCCTTGGGGAGACGCCTCTTTTTATGTTCTCAGTGTCTCGTCAATCTTGAAAACCGATATAAAAATGTTTATACTATACCTATGAATAAAAAGCTTAAACTCAAAGGACGTTATAAACAGTTTTTCACATTAAGCCTGCTTTTCGGAGGCATTCTTGCCCTTGTGGATATTTTTGTATACACCCAATCGGTACGGGCGGGAGCAGTGCTTAATATTTTTGTTGTGGCTTACATCGCGGCTGTGATCCTTTTCTTTTTAAAGAGTTCGGCGGGTGTTCTGTACGATCTGGTTAGTTTTGCCACGCAGTACGGACAGGTGCAGAAACAGCTCCTTAAGGCACTGGATCTTCCCCATGCCATTCTCGATGAGGATGGAAAGATAATCTGGTCCAACGAAGCTTTTGAGCGTGCCATCGGACCCGATAAAGAGAAGGACAAGCCCATTTCCCATATTTTCCCTGAACTTACATCCGACAGGATCCCCGGTAAAGCTCCCGAGTTCATTGAGAACGAACTTGAACTTGTTTACGAGGGAAGCGATTATCTTGTAAAGCTTAAGAAGATCTCCCTCAAGGAAATGGTGGAAACAAACGGTCTGGTGGAAACGGAACCCGATTATGAAGGGTATCTGGTTGCTTTGTATCTGTTTGATAACACCGCACTTAAGCTTGCCCTTCGCGAGGTGGATGATCAGAGCCTTGCGGTGGGACTTGTATATATAGATAACTATGACGAAGCGCTGGAGAGCGTTGAGGAAGTCAGAAGAAGCCTTCTTACGGCTCTTATCGAGCGTAAGATCAACAAATACATGGCAGCCCTTGACGGTATCACGAAGAAGATCGAAAAAGACAAGTATATGATCATTCTTCGTAAGAGCTGTGTTGCGACTCTTCGGGAGAATAAGTTCGATCTTCTTGAGGAAGTTAAGACCGTCAACATAGGTAATGACATGGCAGTCACTTTGAGCATAGGTGTTGGTCTTGACGGACTTTCCTATGCCCAGAATTACGAGTTTGCAAGAGCCGCTATCGATATGGCCCTTGGACGCGGCGGCGATCAGGCGGTGGTAAAGACTCCCGATCAGCTGACTTATTTCGGCGGCAAGAGCCATCAGGTGGAGAAGAACACCCGTGTTAAAGCAAGAGTCAAAGCCCATGCCCTTATGGAGATCATCACCAGTAAGGATCAGGTATTCGTTATGGGTCACAGATTGGGCGACGTAGACAGTTTCGGTGCATCAGTGGGTATATACAGGATCGCCAACATTCTGGAACGTAAAGCACATATCGTGCTGGATGATGTTACATCAAGCATGAAGCCGCTGGTTGACATGTTTGTCAATAATCCCGACTATGATTCCGACATGATCCTGACAAGTCAGCAGGCTCTTGAACAGATCGGTAACAATGCCGTTCTGGTTGTTGTTGACGTTAACAGACCCAGTATCACCGAGTGTCCGGAACTTATCGGCCGCTGCAAGTCCATAGTGGTGCTGGAT
Organism: Lachnospiraceae bacterium; assembly: GCA_016280465.1. Taxonomy (GTDB): domain Bacteria; phylum Bacillota; class Clostridia; order Lachnospirales; family Lachnospiraceae; genus UBA1258. The sequence continues at coordinate 5,395 of JAEEGT010000200.1, forward strand.
CACCACAGGCAGAGTGCGGAGCAGATAGAGAATGCAACACTTTCCTATGTGGAGCCTTATGCTTCTTCCGCCTGCGAGATGGTTTCCGAAATATTGCAGTATACCACCGATGTTGTCCGCATCAAAAATGATGAAGCGGATTGCATGTATGCGGGTATCATCATCGATACCAATAACTTTACCCAGAAAACAGGTGTCAGAACCTTTGAAGCGGCCGCATTCCTTCGTAGAAACGGTGCGGATGTCACCAGAGTGCGTAAGCTCTTCAGAGAAGATGTTGACGAATACAAGGCAAGAGCCGATGCTGTCAGCCAGGCGGAGATCTACAGAGACTGCTTTGCCATTTCCCAGTGTATTGCCGATAAGTGCGAGAGCCCTACGGTGGTTGGCGCGCAGGCTGCCAATGAGCTGCTTAACATCAAAGGTGTTAAGGCAAGCTTTGTGTTTACGGATTATCAGAATCAGATATTTATCAGTGCTCGTTCCATAGATGAGGTCAATGTCCAGGTGATCATGGAGAAGCTTGGCGGCGGCGGTCATATGAGTGTTGCCGGCTGTCAGCTGGAAGGGGTATCTGTCGAAGAGGCTGAACAGAGTTTGAGAGATACTCTTGACGCCATGATTGAAGGAGGAGAACTTTAATGAAAGTTATACTTTTACAGGATGTAAAATCCCTTGGAAAAAAGGGTCAGATAGTCGATGTCAACGACGGTTACGCCAGAAATTTTATCATGCCCAAGAAACTCGGCATTGAAGCCACCAATCAGAACCTTAACAATCTGAAATTACAGAAGGCCAACGAAGAAAAGATCGCAAAAGAAAATCTTGAAAAGGCCAAGGCTTTCGCTGAAGAGCTTTCCAAACTTACCGTTACCATCGGAATGAAGGCCGGTGAAGGCGGAAGGGCTTTCGGTTCCGTTTCCTCCAAGGAAATAGCCGATGAAGCCAGGAAACAGTTCGGTGTTGATATCGACAAGAAGAAGATCGTATTGAATGAGGCACTTAAGTCCTTTGGAACCTTTGAGATAGCCGTTAAACTTCATCCCGAGGTTACTGCCACCATGAAAGTTAAGGTAACTGAAAATGGCTGAAGAATGGCAAAACAGAGTACTTCCCCACAGTATTGAGGCCGAGAAGTCTGTTTTGGGTTCCATGCTCATTGACAAGGATGCCATTACTGTAGTCTCAGAAATCCTTTTGGGAGAAGATTTCTACACCAAGCAGAATCAGATACTGTATGATGCTATGGTTGAACTGAATAACGAAGGCAAGCCTGTCGATCCCATTACTTTGAAGAACAAGCTTACAGAGAAGAATATCCCCGAGGAGATCGCAAGCCTTGATTTCATCAGGGATATGCTCAATGCGGTTCCCACCTCTGCACATGCCAAGTATTACGCAGGCATTGTGGCGGAAAAAGCAACTCTTCGTAAACTCATAAAGGTTATGGAGGGAGTCGAGAATAATTGTTATGTACAGAGCGAACCTGTGGATACAATTCTCGAAGAGACGGAGAAACAGGTCTTTAAGGTAGTTCAGAAGCGTAATGCCGGGGATTATGTTCCCATCAGCACTGTCGTTAATAATGCACTGGATAAGATATCCATAGCTGCCAGAAATAAGGGTGCGGTCACCGGTATCGCTACGGGCTTTACGGATCTTGATTATAAGACTGCGGGCATGCAGCCTTCGGACCTTATCCTGATAGCTGCCCGTCCTTCCATGGGTAAGACCGCCTTTGCGCTTAATATTGTACAGAACGTGGCTTTAAAGCAGCATAAGACCATTGCCATGTTCAGTCTGGAAATGTCTAAGGAACAGCTGGTAAATCGTCTGTTCTCACTGCAGTCGGGAGTGGATGCCCAGAAGTTAAGGACAGGTTCACTTGACGAAGCCGATTGGGAAAACCTTATAGAAGGCGCCGGAATGATCGGCCAGTCCAAGATCATCATCGATGATACACCGGGTATCAGTATAGGAGAGCTTCGTTCAAAGTGCCGCAAGTATAAACTTGAGCACGGACTTTCCATGATCCTTATTGACTATCTGCAGTTGATGTCGGGATCCGGCAAGAGTTCCGAATCAAGACAGCAGGAGATCTCGGAAATATCAAGATCCCTGAAGGCTGTGGCCAGAGAACTTCAGGTTCCGGTTATAGCACTTTCGCAGTTAAGCCGTGCGGTTGAACAAAGACCCGATAAGCGGCCTTTGCTTTCGGACCTTCGTGAGTCCGGTGCCATCGAGCAGGATGCCGACGTGGTAATGTTTATCTATCGTGACGATTATTACAATCATGACAGTGACAAGAAGGGCGTATCCGAGATCATCATAGCCAAGCAGCGTAACGGTCCCATCGGTACGGTTGAGCTTGCATGGCTGCCTGAACTTACCAAGTTTGCCAATCTTGAAAGAAAAAAGAATGATTATCAGTAAGCAAAAAAAATCCCCCGCATAAGCGGGGGATTTTGATGTTTGCGCTTATTCCTCGGAAATGGCACTTACGGGGCACTGTGCTGCACAAGCTCCGCAGGAGATGCATTTTTCCTTGTCAATTTCATACTGTGAATCACCGGCAGAGATAGCGCCAACGGGGCACTGTGCTGCACAAGCACCACAGGATACGCAAGAATCAGAAATTACGAATGCCATACTACTTGTCCTCCTTATTTTTATTCACCTTGTTCAACATATTCTATTATAAAATCATAAAATTAACAAGATAATAATTTATCAATCTTACAATCCAAGCTCGGCACGACGATCTTTGATACCATTGAGGATCACCTGCTTTTTGTCTAAGAGCTTATCCTTATCCATGGGAGGCACGCCCTCTAAGGGATATTTGATACCCAGTTTTTCGTACTTGGTAACACCCATGGTGTGGTAAGGCAATACATCCAAAGCTTTGAGGGTCTTAAGTCCGCCGATGAAGTAACCCAGCTTGTAGAGGTATTCATCGTCATCGGTTATACCGGGAACCACAACGTGGCGGATCCAGATATCGATGTTTTTGTCGCTTAAGTATTTTGCAAAAGCAAGAATGTTTTCATTGTGCTGTTTGGTAAGCTCAAGATGCTTCTCGGGATCTATATGCTTGATATCCAGCATGACAAGATCGGTCAGAGGCATGAGTTTGTCGAACTTAGCCATGAGTTCGGGATTGTTTGGATTAAAAGCAATACCCGATGTATCTATGCAGGTGTGAATATTCTTTGCTTTGGCCTTGGTAAAAAGGTCGATAAGAAAATCCAGCTGCATAAGAGGCTCGCCGCCCGTAACGGTAAGACCGCCGCCGTTATAAAAGGCTTTGTTGCGCTCGTACTGTTCGATGATATAGTCAGGCTCCATGAGCTGGCCTGCGTTCATCTCCCAGGTGTCGGGATTGTGGCAGTATTTGCAGCGCATGGGACAGCCCTGCACAAAAACCACGTAACGGGTTCCGGGTCCGTCAACGGTTCCGAAACTTTCAAGTGAGTGAATTCTACCCTGCATGATTCTACCCTGCTTTCTTTGGAATGTACTGTAAGAATGATACTCCGCGATCATTAACCGATCGCTTGAGATCACATATATTATAATACAAAGAAAGGGTTCGGAAAACTTCCGAACCCTTTACAGATCCATTTGTCAGGCTTAGAAAGACTCGTGGAAAGTACGGGAGATAACGTCAGCCTGCTGTTCGGGAGTTAACTTAATGAAGTTAACTGCGTATCCGGAAACACGGATGGTAAGCTGAGGATAGTTCTCAGGATGTGCCGGAGCATCCAGAAGAGTATCTCTGTTAAGTACGTTTACATTAAGGTGATGTCCACCCTTTGTTACATAACCGTCAAGTAATGAAACGAGGTTATTAACCTGCTGAGTATTTGCTACTGTAGCCATTTTTATTCCTCCTGTAAAAGTTTAAATCTATTCGTAAGAATCCAGACCCTGGTGAAGTGTGGGAACACTGCACGCCAGAGGGGTTCTGGAACAGTCGGTGCATCCCATGGTCTGAACCGACTTGGGTTTCTTTGATTTCTCATCGAATTCCACATTAACGTGTCCCACACCGTTTGCCATATCACCGTCAAGCATCTTGACAAGATCATCGATCATAGCATTTTCATCCATTGAGATACACCTCCTATAGTTCTTTGATCATACGCGGGTTCAAAACCGATTATTTGTTAAGATCGATATCGATGTCGCCTGCGAATACCTTATCTTCCTTACCAAGAGCTCCGGGGACAATCGTGAAGGTATTGGAGATACCATCCTGAGAATCCATGAAAGGAAGCTTAGCAACAGAGGAAAGGGATGCAACAGCACCGTGAGTATCGCGGTTGTACACAGGCTTAGCCCAGGGAGCGAAAGGCAAGCCTTTCCGACGTCCCTCACGGGTGTTACCGGTTGCCTTACCGTAAGTAACGTTAGAGGTAATGGTAAGA
>JAEEGT010000201.1 GCA_016280465.1 Lachnospiraceae bacterium
CTTCGGTTTTTTACAGGATCTGATATATAAGATCCCCTTTTTCAAAAAGAACAGGTTCTTTTTGGACAGGATATTGAGATATCTTAAATATGCGGTGCTGGCGGTACTGGTGCTGATCCTTCCCTTTACCTTTAAGCTGACCCCCTTTTTCTGTAAATATGTGTGCCCGTCGGGAACTATGGCGGGAATATCACTGGCAGCGGTGGATACGGGACTCAGAAACCTCCTGGGACCTTTATTCAACGCAAAGCTTACGATCCTTTTGATAGTACTTGTTTCCGCACTTATCGTGCGAAGGTCCTTTTGCAAATATCTTTGCCCTTTGGGGGCTTTTTACGGTTTCTTTAACAGGATATCCCTGTACAGCCTGAAGGTTGACAAGGATAAATGTACCGGCTGCAAAGCCTGTGAGAGGGCCTGTGAGATGTGCGTGGATCCTTCTGTAAATCCCGGAAGCCCCGAGTGCATACGCTGCGGAGAGTGTGTGAGCGCCTGCCCGGAAGGAGCTCTTTGCATGGGCTTTAAGACAGCTAAGAAAGCGGATGCCCGGGTTGATTCCAAAGCATAAGACAGATCCTGCGGTAAGCGGGCGTCTGGTTTACATAACATTTCTGTAAGGAGAGACATAATGAAACACAAGCTTAACGAGAAACGCTACTTAAAGGAACTGGAAAAAGAACTTTCCATAGATTCCGTAACGGGGCAGTATCACGAAATGCAGGACTATCTTGAAAAAGAAGTCAAGGCCTTGGGCTTTAAGGCAACAGCCTTACACAAGGGAGGCCTTCTCATCGAAGCCGGCGGCAAGGGTAATCCCCTTCTTGTTACCGCACACGGGGACACCATCGGCATGATGGTGCGTCATATCAACTCCGACGGTACCATTAAGGTCTGCAAGGTAGGCGGGCTTTACGCATATCATACAGAGCGAGAGAATGTTCGCATACATACCCGTGACGGCAAGGTTTACACCGGCACCGTTCAGAGAAAGAACGCTTCGGTTCATGTGACGGAAGATGAACTTGATAAGGAAGTTGCAAATTTTGACAAGAATTCCTTTGTGGTGCTGGATGAAGATGTTAAAAGCGAGGGGGATGTCAGAAAGCTTGGTATCGAGATAGGCGATTATGTTGCCATGGACCCCAGGTTCACGGTATCAAACGGCTATATCAAGTCTCATTTCATCGATGATAAGGCACAGGTTGCCCTTTTGATGGAGCTCCTTCACGACATTAAGGACGGTAAGGTCGTTCTTGGAAGAAAGGTTTATCTCTATGTTTCTTTTTACGAGGAGATAGGCCACGGCGGGTCCATGATACCTGCGGATGTTAAGGATTTCCTGGCAGTGGACATTGCCTGCATAGGACCCGAACAGACCAGCGATGAGCGTAAGGTATCGCTGTTTTGCAAGGATTCAAGGTTCCCCTATAATCTTGACATGTTAAAGGAACTTGAGGCAAGCGCCAAGGCCGGCGGTGCCGATTACGTGCTTGATATCTTTACTCCTCACTACGGAACCGATGCGGATCCCGCACTTGTGGCAGGCTTTGATATACGGCACGGTGCCATCGGACCCGGCGTCAGGGCAAGTCACGGTTACGAACGCACCCACATGGATGCCGTAAAGAGCACCTACAGCCTGTTAGCTGACTACGTGGAAAGAAAATAACTGTATATAAGGCATGATAATCGGGGGATCACACATGAAAGAGATCAAGGGAGAAGCAAAACTTACTTTTATGGAGGCCACCAGCATCATCGTGGGCCACGGCGTAGGTTCGGGAATACTGTCCGTGCCTTTTCTTGCAAGCCGTAACTCCTGGCGCGACATTATCTGGATCATTCTGGTATGTTACTGCATAAACCTTCTTATGCACCTGATGATCGCGGAACTCAGCTACAACAATAACGGTGCCCAGTTCATCAAATGTATCGAAGCGGAGCTTTTTAAAGGCAGGGTAAAGCAGATCGTTACCTGGACTGCCTTCGGATTCCTGGGATTATCCGTTATATCCAACGTGGTGGGATTCATTACCGGAGGAGGCGCTGTGCTCACAGCCTGGTTCGGACTTCCCGCATGGGTATCCATGGTGATCTACTATGCGGTTACGGCACTGGTGGTGCTCTTTGGCATGAAACTGGTGGGTATCTGCGAAAAGATCTCGGTATTTGCCATGATCATAGTTATGGGAATCCTCTTTGTTGCCACCCTTGTCAATGAGCATACCGGCTTTGCCAATCACTTTGTGGCTTCGTCAAATATGGTGGCTCTCTACAGCATGGTCGCTTTTGCTCTGTCGGCCGTTATGAGCGTGCCTCAGGTTGTTAAGGGACTTGAGGGTAATGTAAAGAGGATAAGGGCTTCCATTGCCTGCGGAACCGGCATAAACGTGGGTCTGATACTTCTCATAACCTTCATGACTCTCTTTGCCTGCGGTGAAGCGGTAACGGGAGACGGCGCATTGGTGGACCTTTCCGTAAAACTCGGAGGCTGGGTTGGCATCGTGGGCTTTATATTCTCGCTCCTGGCTCTTTCCACCTCTTTCTGGGCAAATACCTTAAACTTACGTGACATCATCAACGAGCAGACTAAACTAGGCAGGAGAGTGAGCTATCTTGTTTCTTCCATACCCTGTCTTATAATAGCGTTGTTTGGTTTTTCAAATTTTGTGGGCTTTACCAGGATCGCCAGCGTGATCCAGGTCCTTACGGGGATCGGTATCATCTGCGCATATCACAATTCCAGGAAAAAGAACCCGGAATCCCTGATCTGCGGGGCTTTCGGCAAACTTCCTTTCCAGATCCTTGTGTGCGTAAGTTCGGTACTTGCAACTGTGGGAGCACTGGCCAAGGTAATGTAGATTTGGTGTACTATTGTCCGGCCATAAAAATAACCCCGCCCTCAGGCGGGGTTTTGTTATTTTTACGGTCTAAAAGGATCAGATTATCCCCAGAGGTATCAGGATAACCAACAATACCGCAACAAGTCCCCAGACAACGCCCAGGAACAGGTTTCTTTTCTTCGGAGCCATATCGGGCACATAGTTGCTTGCCAGGAAGAAGGGAATATAGGTGGTGATGAATACGGGCAGTACGCCCCACCATTTATAGACCCAGATAAAGGAATGGTTGGAGGTGGCTGCCAGGAAGGACTCAACAAGAGCGAAGAGAAGAGCCATCTCTATGGCGCCTACCAGCTTGCAGCTGATCCCTTTTTTACCGTTTTTTGTGAAATATCTCTTGGTCCTGTCTGCAGGAAGCATCTTTATGGATATCATTCCGGCAAGGGAGAACATCATGGAAAGTTCCCAGCATACGCCCACCAGCAGTATGAAGGTGGTGGATTGGTTGCTCACCGACCAGAGGGGATATCCGAAAACATGGCCGATTATGGCATTGCAGATCTCATAGAGCCAGTGTACTCCGTAGAGAGCAAAGCCCGCATAGAGCATGTCATAGTTTTTCTTGCTGTATTCCGTCCAGTATACATAGAAGACCACCGCAAGGATAAATATAAAGGTCCAGTTGAAATTTTCCGTGCTTCTTACTTTGATGTTGTCCACCAGTTCCTTGGCAAGATCGGAACCGTCTCCCCAGAATTTAAACATGTAACTCCCTCCCTTTAGTTGAATAAGTGGTTGCAGGATCCCCGACAGCAGCCGGGTATTTACACTATTAGGATAACTTAACACGCGTAAAAAGTAAAGAGCCCCGTCGAAGAATGACAGGGCTTTGGGGGAAAATTATGAAACTATGAAAAAGGGGAGGCTTGTTATCAGGTACTGGAGCGCTTAAGCACTTCGGCGCTGAGCGTGACCGTTTTGGCAGGGGTGTCATCACCCTCGATACGATCAAAGAGTATCCTTGCGGCCACACGCCCCATATCATTGATGGGAAGGGCGATGGTGGTAAGGGGAGGATTTGAATACTTGGATATTTCGATGTTTGAAAGGCCCATGACCGCCACCTCGGAGGGAACCGAAACTCCCAGATCGAAAAGAGTACGCAACACACTGATGGCCATAAGGTCGCTGGCAACGAAATATGCATCGGGAAGTTTCTTGTTCCTGTAGGCTTCCCTGATTATCTTATCGCAGTATTCTTCATCCCAGTTACTTGCAAGTACCCAGTCGGGATTATATTCAAGGCCGAAGCAGTGAAGAGCGGAGTAGTAACCGTTGAATCTTCGGCTGGTGCGCATGTTTTCGTTGAAACCGCCGATGAATCCGATCCGTTTGTAACCAAGCTCCGTAAGATGGCGTATGGCCATGAATCCCGCACCGTAGTGATCGTAAGCCACGTTGTCTATCTGGCTGTGATCCGTATCTATACCTACAATATAGGGGGTCTGTCTTCTGAGATAATTAAAGGTTGAAGGTTCCAGTGTGTTCATTATGATCACACCGCTGACCGGATCCTGAAAGGTATTATAAAGTACCTTGGGATTCTCAAGCTCGGCATTGGTACGGATAAAGGATATTTCGTAACCCTTTTTCATTACCGCATCTTCGAAACCCGACAATATGGAAAGATAGTAGGGATCGTTGTATTTGCCGCCCTGTACATTAAGGATACAGCCGAATTTATGGGTGGTCTGGGATGCGGCGTCGGACTTGTGGACGTAGCGCATCTGGCTCTGGGGAGTGGTGGGAGCTTTGTATCCCAGTTCCGCAACCGCCTTCCATACACGCTCGATTGTTTCGTTGGTCATTTTATATTTTGTATCGTGATTCAGCACTCTTGAAACAGTGGCTGCAGATACACCGGCTAATGCCGCAACATCGCGTATTGTACTCATTCAATACCTTCCCGGCCCGGGGATGGATTCTTCGGGCCATCATGTTTTCTTCATCATATAGGAATTTGTTTCTCATGTCAACGCAACAAACCAAAAAACTGTTGCGTATTTTTCACAAAATTTTCAAAATGAAAATGTTAAAAACTCCCATTGAACGCAGATTTAAACAATGTTATATTTATTACGCAAAAGCACGAAACAAGATGCGCAACAAATGTGCAACAAAGTGCAATGGGGCATAAAATGAGCAAAAAACCGGATTACAATTCTCTGATCGAATATCTTGGGATGAAGAAACTCCCCAAGGGACTCTCTGAAGCCTATGAGCTTTATGAGCCTGAGGGCGGCAGCGAACTTCTTCCTCATGACAAATATGAAGATCTTTTAAAACCTTACGACCTGCCGTCGGATAAGAAGTCCTTCCTGGACGAGACACTGGCAGCCGTGGAGGCGGATGATAAGATCCTTTTCTTTTCCCGATTCTTTGTATGGGACATGTGCTCCATGCGGAACAAGTACGATATAGACAATTACACGGAGCTGGTTCCCCACTGTCTCGGAAAATACAACGAAGCCTATGCTTTTCTCGTTCTTTTGGCCTGCGTTCCCGTTTCCGAAAAGGAAATGATCAGGCGTGGGATCCCAAAAGAGTATTACGAAGACATTCCCCACAGGATGCTGCGGGATCAGCTTAAAAGATACAAAGAGACCGGCCGCATCGACGTGGAAGACATGCCATGGAAGATGAACTTTTACACCCTGACCATTTTTCTTTTGGACAGATTCCTGTTTATCCCTTACAAGCACGGCGAAAGATTCAGGATGTACCGAAACATCGATACGGGCAAGGTCATCGGCCTTTGCGAGGACGGATGCATCTACGATTCCGAGGGTCAGAACTTAAGATGGGGCTTTGACGACGAGGATGAGTGGAGAAACGAAGAGTGTAACGAGCCTGTTGAAAACCCCGACGGCAAAAAGAACGGTTTCTTTTACTCCATGAGAAAAGCAGCCACGCCCGAAACCTTCAAGACATACTTAAAAGAAGACGAAAACAGTGTTACGGGCTTTTATATGAATCCCCTTGGGTACACGGAGAATAAGACCGTGACCCTTGACAGATCAAAGTACAGCCTTGCACTTAAAGAAGGAGACTGGCTCATCGCCCTTCACATACCCGGAGGAGAAGGCTACACCCCCGAAAGGATGATGCATTCCATGGCGCTGGCCCTTGATTTCTTTAAAAAGTATTACCCGGAACTGGATATGAAGGGCTTCTGGAGTTCCAGCTGGCTCTACGATGAGAGACTCAGATTCCTCATAGGAGACGGACGAAACATCACCAATGTCCAGAATCTGATGTTCCGCTACAGCGACTGCGAAGACGGCGCCATGCTGTACGTACA
>JAEEGT010000202.1 GCA_016280465.1 Lachnospiraceae bacterium
TAACGACTACAAGCGTGCGGTAAAGAGCGGAATGCTCCTTGACTGGAACAAGTACGATCTTCTGGAGAACCACGGCGCGTACATTAAAGACCATATGCCTCAGGCACTGCAGGCCAACAAAAACCTTACCTCCTCCATTACTGAAGGTGCCAGCGATGCACTGTACGGCTTCGGTCATTCCGTTGCTTCTTCCAGTGATTCCCATGAGCAGTTCTTCTATACCTGGGATTTCAGATGGGATCTTTATAAACAGCTTGGGTACCCCGTAGTCAAGGACCTTGATGACATGGTTACCCTCTTTGAGCAGATGAAGGAGCTTTCCCCCACCGACGAAAACGGAAATCCCACCTATGCGGTGTCTCTCTGGCCCGATTGGGACGGAAACATGGTAATGTATGTAAAAGCATTTGCAACGGCATACTGGGGCTATGATGAAATGGCTCTGGGTGTGTACGATACCGATACAGGTACCATGCATGATGCACTGGAACCCGACGGTCCTTACCTTCAGTCCCTTAAGTTCTTTAACACCCTTTACAGAAAGGGACTCTTGGATCCCAACTCCATGACCCAGACCTATTCGGAGATGATCGAGAAGCTTAAGGCATCGGGCATTTTCTTCTCCATATTTAACTATGCGGGCAGTCTTCAGTACAATACCGATGCCCACATGGCAGACGGAAAGTACATGTACACCATGGTTCCCGAGAAGGCTGTCCCTCTTTGCTACGGCATGAGCGTATACGGCGGAAACCGTGTATGGACCATCGGTGCAAATACCGAGCATCCCGAGCTTTGCATGGATATAATCAATTATCTTTGCACCCCCGACGGATACATGGAGGCTCTTTACGGTCCCAAGGATCTTATGTGGTACTATGATCAGGAAGGACGTGCCTGCTTTACCGAGCTTGGCGAAAAGTGCCAGAATGATAAGGATACCCCTCTTACCGAGGATGTGGCCGGAGCTTATGCCGGCGGTACCTTCCATGACGGTGAAGTTCAGATAAACAACACCACCTGGTCAGGTAACGAAACTAACCCCAACACCACCGGCGATCCTTACGATCAGACCTACTGGAGGAGCATCATTACCAAGGTCAATTACGATATTCAGAAAGACTGGATGGATTATAACGGAGTAGAGACCATCAGCGAATATATGGACAGGCTCAAGTACAGAGTCGCGCCCGCAACGGAATACAGTGAATCGGAGCAGGACGACGATTTTGAACTTATCTGGAAGCAGGTTACCACCTGTATCGTAGACTACAGCTGGAAGGCCATCTATGCGGCTTCAGAAGGGGAATACAATTATTATCTGCAGCAGATGATAAACACTGCCAATGCATACGGATATGACAAGTGCAAGCAGTGGTCCATGGACGAAGCAGCCAGAAGACATGCCCTTGAAGTGGCTGTCAGAGGACATTAAGAAAGAAAAAGAAAGGCACAAATAAAAGTGTCACTTGCGGGAGAAATGACTTTGCCGGTATTCGGCGGGGCTTTCTCCCGTTATTTTTTTGAATTTTTTGTGGAAATAGTCAACGTTGCGATAGCCTACCTTTTCGGCGATCTCGTAGACCTTAAGACTGCCGTCTTCCAGCATGGTAAGGGCATGCTCTATGCGAATGCGGTCCACATAGGAGTTAAAGTTTTCGCCTGCGGCTTTGCTGAATATCTTGCCAAGATAGGAACTGTTGTAGCCAAAGAGGGGAGCTATGGTCTCAAGCTTTAAGTTGGTGCTGTAATTGTGATCGATATAGTACATCACATCATCGATGACGCTTTCCCTGGAGGAGTTACCGAGGGCGTTCATAAGCTCCTCGAAATGGCGCGAAAAATACACCGCGATCTCAAAGAGATAGTTTCTGTCGCGGATAAAAGAGATTATCTCGGGATTTGAATCAAAGGGGAGGCTCTGGCCGTTATAGCGGTGGGTGAGGGTGTCCTTGACCTGAAGGTACAGGTCTACAAGGAAAAGCTTTACCGCGGTAATGTCCGCATCCACATGGTAAAGGTATTCCTCAATGGAATAGAGCGTCTCTGCCAGTTTTCTGCGGTTAAAGGTCTGGATATAGTCTGAGATCTCGCAGGCATAGCCTTCAATGCGGGAATTTTCCAAAGGAGACAGATTTCCGGTAAAAGAAGGCAGATCGTCACAGCTTAATACATGCTGACCCTGCAGGCAAAAGAAACGGCGGGAGAGCAGGGCTTCAAGCTGCATGTAGGAAACTGGAAGATCCGAAAGGGAACCCACCACGTTACTGTAGGCCACAAATAAAGAATCAAGGGGGCTTCCCTGTTCCGGAACGGATTCATAGTAAGAAAGAAACCGGTTAAAAAGGTTTATGGCCTGATCTCCCATCAAAAGCAGGAGATTATGGTGCTTATATTCGATATGGATGGAAGAGAGGCTGTTTTTCCCTGCGGCTTTAAAGAGCTCCGAGAAATGGTAGGGAAGGTCCTCCGAGGAAATATTGAAGTTTTCGTAGGCCACCAGCCGGTATTTGTCGGCGGAAAGGCCCAGGTCGTCACTTTTAAGGAGAGAAAAGTCCACGGATCTGTTAAGGATATCGGCGAGAACCTCTTTCTTTGACCTGCTCTTAAGATAAAGGTCGAAATTCTCCTCCGTGTCTTTTTTATCAAGGTTTTGAGAGATCTCTTTGACTGCGGAAAGAAGCTCATCCTCATCGATGGGCTTTGTGAGATAGTAGCGTACGTTGTATTTCATGGCCGCCTGGGCATATTTAAAGTCTGAGTATCCGGAGAGGATCACAAAGTGACCGGAGAAGCCGGATTCAAACAGTTCCTTTATGGCGTCCACGCCGCTGAGTGCCGGCATGCGTATGTCCATGAGCACAAGATCGGGCTTTAAGCGCATGATATCGGAAACGGCATCTGTTCCGTTGCCCGACTCGCCGCAGATGTCGTACCCAAGTGCAGCCCAGTCAAGCAGAAGCTTGATGCCGTCCCGAATTGATTTTTCATCGTCCGCTATGTACAGTTTTCTCATTGATCATACCCCGGGAGAATGATTTACTGCAGATTTAACGGATGTATCACATCCGTATTTTCATATATGCGATGATCTCTTCAACGCATCTGTCAAATCCCAGGCGGGAGCTGTCCAGACACAGATGGTAGTTTCTCGCATCGGTCCATTCCCTGCCTGTGTGAGCCTTGTAATATTCCGCACGGCTCTTGTCCACCTTGGCGATATACTTTTCCAGTTCACGCTCGCTCATGGAGTGCTTCTTTGCAGCCTGCTCCATAAGAAAATCCTGGGGAGCGTGGATGAACACGCTGAGCACGTCGTCGCGGTCTCTTAAGATATAATCCGCCGCACGTCCGATGATGATGCAGGATTCTTTTTCCGCAAGATCCCTTATGATCTTTGCCTGGAAATTAAAGAGATTCTCTTCGGATGTATAGGAGGAACTGTCGGGAGAAAGCACGTCGCCCCCGTAGTTTTTCTTTTTGAGGAAAGAGAAAAGTCCTTTGAACCCCTTGTTCTTTTCATCGGCCTTGGCAAACAGGGCTTCGTTGATGCCGCTTTCCTCGCTGGCTTTCTTGATAAGGTCTTTGTCGTAGTATTCAACACCCAGGCGGTTTGCCAGCATCTGACCGATGGTGCGTCCGCCGCTTCCGTACTGTCTGGCGATTGTAATAACGAATTTGTCCATGATCCACTTATTCTCCCAGATATGCTTTTTTGATGGAATCGTTGTTGATAAGATCCGACGCCGCTCCGGAAAGGACGATCTTTCCGGTCTCGAGAACGTAGGCTCTGTCGGCAATGGCAAGGGCTTTCTTGGCATTCTGTTCCACCAGAAGAACGGTGGTGCCGGCCTTTTTGACTTCCTCGATGATGCCGAAAATCTCGTTAACGAATATGGGTGAGAGTCCCATGGAAGGCTCGTCCATAAGGATTATGGAAGGGTGGCTCATTAAAGCTCTTCCCATGGCTAACATCTGCTGCTCGCCGCCCGAGAGAGTACCTGCGATCTGTTTCTTACGCTCTTTAAGGCGGGGGAAATGGGTGTAGACCATTTCCAGGGTGTCATCGATCTCTTTCTTGTCCTTGCGGGTAAAGGCCCCCATCTTAAGGTTCTGGAGTACCGTAAGCTGCTGAAAAACTCTGCGGCCCTCGGGAACATGGGCCATTCCCATGGAAACTATCTTATGTCCGGGAACTTTGGTTATATCGTTACCGTTAAGGGTGATGGTGCCGCTCGTGGGGGTAATAAGTCCGCTTACCGCGTGGAGAGTGGTGGTCTTTCCCGCGCCGTTGGCACCGATAAGAGCCACGATCTCGCCTTCTTCAACATTGAAGCTGATGCCCTTTATGGCTTCGATCACTCCGTAATGTACAACTAAATCTTTAACTTCCAGTCTGCCGCTCATTGTGTCCTCACATTCTTTATTCACCGAGATAAGCGGTAATAACCTCGGGATTGTTTAAAACTGCCTTGGTCTCGCCCTCGGCAAGGATCCGTCCGAAATTAAGCACCGTAAGCCGTTCGCAGATACCTGCCACCAGCTTCATATCATGTTCGATAAGAAGAACGGTCAGGTCAAATTCCCTGCGTATAAAGGCGATGGTCTCCATGAGTTCTTTGGTCTCCTGGGGGTTCATGCCTGCGGCGGGTTCATCCAGTAAAAGAAGCTTGGGTGCGGTGGCAAGAGCTCTTGCGATCTCAAGCTTGCGCTGTTTACCGTAGGGAAGCTGGGAAGCCTTGTAATCCGCTTCCTTGTCAAGATCGAAGACCTTTAAGAGCTTCATGGCTTCTTCGTTCATTTCTTTTTCCACCCTGTAGTAAACGGGAAGTCTCAATATCCCCGCTACGGAAGGGTAGGAGAAGCGATTGTGAAGACCGCACTTAACATTGTCAAGGACAGACAGATCCTTGAAAAGACGGATATTCTGGAAGGTTCTTGCGATACCTTCACGGTTGATGTCTATGGTGCTTTTGCCCGTGATGTCTTTGCCGTTTAAACGGATGATGCCTTCATCGGGCTTGTAAACCCCTGTAAGGAGGTTGAAAGCGGTGGTTTTGCCGGCTCCGTTGGGGCCTATGAGACCGTAAAGCTCTCCTTTGTTGATGGTGACGGAAAAATCGTCAACTGCGCGAAGTCCGCCGAAGGAGATGGACAGATGGTCTACGGAAAGAACGGGTGTGGTTTCCATTTATGCGCCCTCCTTTCCGGTTTCTTTTTTCTTAAAGGGTAACCGGGCCAGAAGTTTTTCTCTTGCGGTCCTGGCTGCGGGAGCCCAGTTAAATATCATCATGGCGATAAGAACGATGGAGTAGATGA
>JAEEGT010000021.1 GCA_016280465.1 Lachnospiraceae bacterium
CCTTGTGGTTCCTTCCGGTGTCAAGTCCATCGATGTTAACGGCTTCATGAATAACACCTCACCTTTGGCAGAGGGCTTTTCAAGCGTTGCTTCCAACAGTTACAACGTATCCACCTATCTGTTGGCAGGCCCTTACTATGCAGCCTACAAGAGCCCCACACCCACCGATATAAACGGCGGCGGACTCTTTAAGAACTACTATGGTACAGAGACAGGTGATACCGGTAACAAGCGTGAATATCCAAATACCACAGACGGTAAGAAGTTCGAGGCAGAAGATATAGGTAACGACAGACTTCTTTCCGTTAAACTCGGTAACGTGGAATATCTTCCCGACTATGCTTTTTACAGCTGTGAGAATCTGTCGGATATCAATCTCGGTTCTGCACTAACCACAATGGGCGATGCACCTTTCACCGGATGTACAAGCCTTACCGGTATCGGCAGCAACACCGACAATTTCAAGTGCCAGAACGGTATCGTTTATTCCGAGAATGAAGACGGCACTTACAATATCGTTGAAGTTCTTTCCACCAGAGGCGTCAAGGTAGGAAGCAAGAAGATCGCAGTCAGCGAAGCGGATCCTTATCTTGCCAATGTATCAAACATCCTTGACGGAGCTTTTGAAAACTGTGACGGTATCACCAATGTGGACTTTACGGGCATGACCTTACTTAAGTCCGTTCCCGACAACTGTTTCAGAGATTGCGATCTCCTTAACCAGGTGGTACTTCCCGACACGGTTTCCATCATCGGTCACAATGCTTTTGCAGGCTGTATGGAAGGTATCGAGCTTGTCTGCTACAGTAAGGAAGTATTCCTTCCCTTCGATGCCTTCGGAACCACTGCGGGAAATAACAAGGTTGAATCCAAGCGCGTTATCTCTTATTCGGATTCTGCAGCTAGAAAGTCCGGTGCGGACCTTGGTGCCGATGTAACGGAAGTTCTTGATGAGAAGGTAAGAGTCAAATTCGTGGATTACGATTATTCAACGCCTCTTTCCAAAGACATTTACCTTGTTAAAGGAAGCGGTCTTGCTCTTGATCAGATTCCCGACGATCCTACCAGAGAGGGCTATAAGTTCACGGGATGGAAGCCGGATATCAAGACAAAGTTTAATGAAGATACCACTATCGTAGCCACCTATGAACTTAACAGCAACAATCAGGGCGGTAACGGTGAAGGCGGAAACGGTGGCAACGGCGGCAACGGTTCCGGTTCCGAATCCGGCAATAACCAGGGCGGTAACGGCTCGGGCAGTACTTCCCCCACCCTGTATACACTTACCGTAACAAACGGTAACGGATCCGGAAGTTACGCAGCGGGAGCAACGGTTATCATTACCTGCACCAATCCTCCCAGCGGCTATGTATTTGACAAGTGGAAACCCGCTACAGACGATCTTGGTATTGCAAGCGTAAATGTTGCAGCCACCACTCTTAAGATGCCCGCTCATGAAGCAAGCGTAGAAGCAACCTTTAAGAAGGCTCCTTCCAATACCTCCGGCAACGGTTCAAGTAATTCCGGAAACAGCGGCAGTAACAGCGGCACCGTAAGGAACGGTAACTCTGTAGTGATCAGCAAGCCCGGTATTTCCAATACGGATCTTGCTTCCGCAAGAGTAAGCGGTTCCACCGACAATTATGTGGTAAGGATCGCAGAGACCGCAGCAGCAACAGCAGCAGTTGAGAAGGCTCTTACCAAGGAATACGGAAGCCTTGACGGAATCCGCTACAGTGCAATGGACATAACCCTTTATGATTCCACGGGTTCCACAAGGATCACGGATTATTCGGGACTCAGCATTACCATCAAGATCCCTATTCCCGATACCATGACCCAGTATGCAGGCAACAACAAGGTAGCAGGCGTAGTCAATGAAAAACTTGACAAGCTTAAACCCAAGTTCACCACCATAGACGGTGTGCCCTGTATTGAATTTACGGCTACCCACTTCTCGCCTTATACCATTTATGTGGATACCGGTAATATAGTTGAGGGTACCTCCGATGAAACACCCAAGACCGGCGATCTTAATCCCAAGTGGTTCCTGGTATTCGGACTTGCCGCTCTCGGAATCGCCCTTTTCTTCATAAAAGATAAGAAACCTCTTACTGAAAGGCCGGCACTCGGCTGATTGGAGTTTTAATGACACGACGCAGGTTTCGCAGAATATTTGCGGTAGTATTTATGATCGCTTCCCTCGGTGTGGCTATGATACCCACCGAGGGTGCGAATGCGGAAGAGAAGGTTTCCGTTCCCTCTGATTTTCAGTTAAGCGGATCCACTCTCGTTAAATACACAGGCACGGCTCCCACCGTGTCTATTCCTTCTACCGTAAAGATCATCGGTTCCGAAGCCTTTACCGATAACTCCACGATCAAGACGGTTACGATTCCTTCATCCGTTGAAGAGATCAGATATGCTGCTTTTTCAGGCTGCAATAATCTGAATAAAGTCGTTATTCCCGACAGCGTTGAATCTATATCCAACGCTGCCTTTTGTAATTGTTCATCCCTTTCGGAAGTTAATCTTGGTTCCGGCGTCATGAAGCTTGGTACCGGTATCTTCGCAGGCTGTAATGAGCTTAAGGGAGTTTCTTTTTCCAGTGCTTCGGGCAACGATCATTTTGTCTGTGATGACGGTATTATCTACAATTCCGACAGGGACAAGATCATTGAAGTGCTTCCGGGACGCACCAAGGATTCCTATTTTATGCCCGCCACCGTTACGGACATATATCCTTACGCTTTTTACGGGTGCAAGAATCTTACAAGAGTCGATATTTCATCAAATCTTACGGAAATTCCCGCATATTCTTTTTCCAACTGTAACGGCCTTAAGGATCTGAATATTTCTTATTCAGTTAATTCCATCGATACCAAGGCTTTCGAAAACTGCATAAGCATAACTGACCTTACCATACCCATTTCCGTTACCTTTATTCACGATACAGCCTTTGACGGTTGCTCCGGTCTCAATATAGTGGCTCCGGAGAAAAGCTATGCTTATCGCTGGTTTGAGACTCATAAGAAGGATCTTACCGCCATAATCGACGATGAAGATAACTCTGATAAAAAGAACGAGGACAACGAAAGCAAAGAGGAAGAAGAGAAGCATATCGAGATCGACGGTCAGATAGGAGAGACCGTTATCGTCGGAAGACAGGCGGTTTTCTTTATCGATAACACCAATCTCACTGTAAAGGGATCCGATATCTCCAATGTTTCACGGACCGATATCACCGATATCATCAACGATATGGAAGGTGCACTTCAAAAAGAAACAAACGGCAAGGGCTTAAGTCTGCCCAAATTTGCCGTGATCGGTGACAGGATCGCCAATAAAGCCTTCTACGGAAGCAAAAATCTTGCATCCTATGAGATTTCGGATGATATAAGATCCATCGGTGATTTTTCTTTTGCAAGAAGCAATCTTAAGACCATAACCATTCCCGACGGTGTGACTCACATAGGATACGGTGCTTTTTACCATTGTGACGATCTTGTGCAGGTACTTGTTCCCCTGTCGGTAACAGATATTGAACCCGCGGCCTTTAAGAATACAAGGATGCTTGATAACTGGCTTCTTTACGGTGACGATGACTTTCTCATTATGGGTGACGGTATTCTCCTTGCATACAGAGGGCGGGGTTCAAGCGTTACCATACCCGATACCGTCAAACAGATTGGCCCCGAAGTTTTCATGAACCGTAAGGATATTACCGACGTTTATATTTCCGACAGCGTGGTCCGTATCTGTGAGGACGCCTTTTCGGGCTGTGTACGTTTAAAGAATGTATCCGGCGGCATGAACGTTCGGAAGATAGAAGACCGTGCTTTTTACAATTGTCCCTTAGCGACCGTAAGGATCACCGATTCTGTCAGGGAGATAGGTCTGGGTGCTTTCTCTCTTGAAGACACCGGCCTGTCCGATGAATACAAGGTTGCTTTGTTCCAGGGAGATACTCTGCCCACCGTGACCTATAATAAGACTGCCACAAGACTTTCCAATGATGATTTCAGGATCGATGCCCTGAATGATATAAGGATCGCCATAGTTAACAACGAGAATGTCAACCGTGCGGGCACGGTCCTTGATCGCAGCGTATCCGGTTTTTCCGGACTTGTATGTTCCGTGATAGACGAGAACAACGAGTATTTTAACGGAACCCTCAGGATCCTTGACTGTACTCTTACTCCGGAAGAGGCGGAAGACCTTTATTTTCCGGAAACCTTCTATATTTATGGAAAGGGCTATAACCTTCGCACCAATGAACTTGAATCGGTGCTTGATATGGCAAGACAGGGGCTTTACGATCCGGAAGAATCAGCCGAAGACACCGCAGAGCCTGTTTCCGTTGCGGGTTCCTATGATCGTTTTCTTTTGGACATCTCAAAGAACGAGACTGCGGATGAGGATATCAAGGAAGCTTATAGGCGTATTTATTCCGATACGATCCCTCAGAATCTTACTACCTATGATCTGACACTTCATTCCGCAGACAATGAAGTAATGCTTACAAAACTCGGAAACAGCGAGCTTACGGTGCATATGGATATTCCTTCCAATATCCCCACCGCGAATCTTCACGTGATCTGCCTTGATTCCGACGGGCAGCTTGAAGATCTTCCTTACAGGGTGGTCAACGAAGACGGGGCGTTAAAGCTTAATTTCACCATCAATCAGATGGGTAAATACGGACTTTATGCATATTCCGGTGCCTCCGGGTCGTCCGAAAACCTTGATGATTCCCCTGATACCGGAGACCCCATCCATCCCAAGTGGTTTTTGAGTATCGGCTTAATGGCCGCAGGACTTGCGATGTTTTTGATCAAAGGAAAAGAAAAAGTCCGGCGTGTATAATTATTCAAAATTGACTTAAATCTTATTCATTTGCGGGCTTTTATTTGCTTGACATCCGTTGCATTATTGTATACAATCATACACAGACACTTCTGTGTATGATTTCTTTTTGCAAGGAAGGAAAACAAGCATGACAGACTATAATCCCGAAATGCTCTATAGCGATGACTCGGCCGAAATGTTTACCAACCGGCCCGTCACCATGAATGAACATAACAATCTTTTGCAGATAGAGGAGCATATGTATATTCTCGATGACGTTAAGAAACCCAACGTCTTCAGAAATATGTTTCCTTATTCGGAGATTCCCAAGATCCCTTTTAACGATCGAATCGTGCCTCATAATATGCCCAAAAACATCTGGATCACCGACACCACATTTCGTGACGGTCAGCAGTCCAGGGCTCCCTATACGACGGAACAGATCGTGACCATCTACGATTACCTTCACAGGCTCGGCGGCCCCAACGGAATGATAAAGCAAAGCGAGTTCTTTCTTTATTCCAAAAAGGATCGTGATGCGGTCTATAAGTGCATGGAGCGCGGCTACAAGTTTCCTGAGGTTACAAGCTGGATAAGAGCCAGCAAGGATGACTTTAAACTGGTAAAAGAGATCGGTATGCCTGAGACCGGTATTTTGGTCAGCTGCTCCGATTATCATATTTTCCTTAAACTTAAGATGACAAGAAAACAGGCCATGGAGCATTACCTTTCGGTCATCAGGGACTGCCTTGATGAGGGCATTTCCGTGCGCTGTCATCTGGAGGATATCACAAGAGCGGATATTTACGGTTATGTTGTGCCTTTCTGCCTTGAACTTATGAAACTGATGGATGAATATAAGATCCCTATCAAGATCAGGGCTTGTGATACCATGGGTTATGGAGTAAACTACTCGGGTGCCGTTATCCCCCGAAGCGTTCAGGGTATCATTTATGCGATCCATACCCACGGCGGTGTGCCTTCGGAATTGATCGAATGGCACGGTCACAACGATTTTTACAAGGCCGTGGTCAATTCTACCACAGCATGGCTTTACGGCTGTTCCGGTGTCAATACCTCACTTTTCGGTATCGGGGAAAGAACAGGAAACACACCCCTTGAAGCCATGGTATTTGAGTATGCACAGCTTAAGGGCGATCTGAACGGAATGGATACCACAGTTATCACCGAACTTGCGGAGTATTACGAGAAGGAGATCGGATATCATATTCCCGACAGAACACCTTTTGTAGGAAAGAATTTCAATGTTACCAGAGCCGGTATCCATGCCGACGGACTTTTAAAGAACGAAGAGATCTACAACATCTTCGATACCGAGAAGTTCTTAAAGCGTCCCGTTATATGCGCGATCTCCAATACTTCGGGCCTTGCGGGTATCGCTCACTGGATCAACACGAAGTTCAAACTTACGGGTGATCAGGCCATAGATAAAAACTGTGAACTTGTCAAAGCGATCAAAGCCTGGGTTGATGAGGAATATGCCAACGGACGTGTCACTGTTATGACCGACGGAGAACTTATGACGGCCATTGAAAAGTTTTCCAAAGAACTGGGAGTTGAAGATTTATGCAAAATTACGATTTAAAGCATGAGGTTACGGACAAGTATTCCCTTCGCGGCAGAGTATTTAACAAGATCCGTGAGGATATTTTATCCGGCAAGTACAAAGAAAACGATGAACTGAAGGAGATCGCCATCGGAGAGGAACTGGGCGTTTCCAGGACTCCCGTGAGGGAAGCCTTCAGACAGCTTGAGCTTGAGGGGCTGATCCAGATCATTCCCAACAAAGGGGCCTATGTTACCGGCATTACCATGGAGGATGTAAAGGACATCTACATGATAAGGTCAAAGCTTGAAGGCCTTTGTGCAGCCTGGGCATGTGAGCATATTACGGAGCAGCAGATAGAAGAGATGGAAGAAAACATCTATCTTGCAAAGTTCCATGCCGAGCGGGGACATTTCGATCAGATGAGCGAACTTGATTCCAGGTTCCACGAGGTTATGTACGAAGCCTGCAATTCCAAGATGCTTGAACATCTTTTGAAAGATTTTCACCAGTATGTCCAGAGAGTAAGGAAAAGAACTCTGTCTACCATAGACAGGAGCCTTGCTTCCAACAATGAGCATTCAAAGATACTGGAAGCCATCAAGGCAAGAAATCCCGAAGAAGCGGAAAGACTTGCCACGGTCCATATTCACAATGCTTATAAAAACATGGTCAAAAACGGCCTTAAGGAGGCTTACAATGAGTAAGATACAGATGTCCGTTCCTTTGGTTGAAATGGACGGAGATGAAATGACCAGGATCCTTTGGAAGATGATAAAGGATGAACTGATCCTGCCTTATGTGGATCTTAAGACGGAGTATTACGACCTGGGGCTTGAAAACAGAAACAATACCGATGACAAGGTTACCGTAGATTCCGCCAATGCCACTATCAAATACGGCGTTGCGGTCAAGTGTGCCACAATTACCCCCAATGCCGCAAGAGTCAAGGAATATAACCTTAAAGAAATGTGGAAATCTCCCAACGGAACCATCAGAGCCATTCTTGACGGAACCGTTTTCAGGACTCCCATTACCGTAAATAACGTTAAACCCTGCGTGTCAAACTGGAAAAAGCCCATTACACTTGCACGTCACGCTTACGGTGATGTCTACAAGAACGCGGAGATCAAGGTTCCCGGTCCCGGAGTGGCAAAGCTTGTGTTTACTGCAGCCGACGGAACGGTTACGGAAGAACTCATTCACGAATTCAAGGGCCCCGGCATCATTCAGGGCATGCACAATACACTTGATTCCATCACCAATTTTGCAAAGAGCTGCTTTAACTTTGCAATTGATACAAAGCAGGACCTTTGGTTTGCTACCAAAGATACCATATCCAAAAAGTACGACCATACCTTTAAGGACGTATTCCAGGATCTTTACGACAAAGAGTACAAGAATAAGTTTGAGGAGCTTGGCATAAAGTATTTTTATACGCTTATCGATGATGCTGTGGCAAGGGTCGTGAAAGAAGAAGGCGGATTTATCTGGGCCTGCAAGAACTATGACGGAGACGTTATGAGTGACATGGTCTCCAGTGCCTTCGGTTCCCTTTCCATGATGACAAGCGTGCTGGTTTCTCCCAAGGGTGTCTACGAGTACGAAGCCGCACACGGCACCATTCAGAGACATTATTACAGGTACCTTGAGGGAGAAGAACCTAAGTCAAATCCCGTAGCTACCATTTTTGCCTGGACCGGTGCACTTAAGAAACGCGGCGAACTTGACGGAAACAAAGAACTTTCCGAATTTGGTGGGCGCCTTGAAAAAGCAGTTATCAAGACCATCGAAAGCGGTGTGATGACAGCGGATCTCGCCAGGAGTGCCGTAGGTGACAATATTAAGACCGTTAACACCAAACAGTTCTTTGATGCGATCAAAGCAAATATGTAAAAGAATGAGGCACCTTCTTTTGAAGGTGCTTTTTTTCTTTTTCGGAATATACAGCGGCATTGACACGGATTTAACAAATGATATAATATCTATGACTACTTTTTACGGAGAGGGTTATGGACGAGAAAAACATTTCACAGGCCGTTATCAGCCGTTTGCCGAGATACCTGCGTTATCTCGGTGAATTAAAGGATTCAAATATCGAAAGGATTTCATCCCAGGAGCTTTCCGAACTTATGAACGTGACGGCATCCCAGATACGTCAGGATTTCAATAATTTCGGCGGATTCGGGCAACAGGGCTACGGTTATAAGGTCAATTTTCTTTATGATGAGATAGCCAAGATCCTCGGTATAAACAAGACCCACCATCTTATCATTGTGGGTGCGGGAAACCTGGGACAGGCACTTGCAAACTATATGAATTTTGAACGCAGAGGCTTTCATTTTACCGGGATCTTTGACTGTAACGAGGCTCTTTACGGCAAGAAGATCCGTGATATGTACGTTCAGCCCATGGAGAATCTCAAGAACTTTGTTAAGGATAATGCAATCGATATCGTTGTCCTTACGATCCCCAAGACCGGAGCCGTTAAAGTGGCCGAAGAGCTGGTTAGCTATGGGGTCAAGGCATTTTGGAATTTCGCCCATGTTGATCTGAATGTTCCCGAAGATATCGTGGTTGAGAATGTACATCTTTCTGACAGCCTGATGAAACTGTCATATAATATTTCAAGGAAGAATAAAGGCAAAGACTGATCGGATCGAACGGAGGCATAAAGATGTCAAGAACCGAAGATGTGTTCATACCGGCTTTGAAGGATAAAAAGATACCGCTTCTTACCCTTGACAACACATGGCACAGACTATTTACCCAGACGGAACCCACTCCCGAGATAACCAAGCTTGAGGGTGAACTGAACGACCTGTTAAAACAGCAGGGTAAGCTCAATACCGACACTAAAGAGATCAGGGCTTTAAAGAAACGTCTCATGGATGAGATCGTTGAGATGATGAACGATCTTGGCACCAAAGACAACAAAAAGGCCGAGAAGAAACTTGAAGAAAACAAGCGCCTTATCGAGGAGTGCAATGCAAAACTCGAGACCTACGGTGACGATCTTTACGACATTCCAAAGAAGATCAACGAAGTAAACTACAAGCTCATGCTCGCTACCATGGAGACCTGCTATGAGCAGATCCAGGAAAATAACGAAGAGATCACCGAGATCAGCGAATGGGTTGAGGCTATGCGCGTGGAACTTAAGAAAAAGGTGGTCATTAAACAGCAGAAGCTTAAAAGAAACCAGAATTTCTACACTTATATGCACAGTATCTTCGGTGCTGATGTTATCAATATATTTGATATGAAATACAATGTTGAGCCCCTGACCGAGCAGGAGACCAAGAATAACGCCAAAGCCACGGAGAAGAAGGATGAATGATATTTATTCTCCCAATGCGGTCAAAGAAAGGGAAAACTATATAATCGATCATATAGGTCTGTCGGCTTCCGTCCTCATGGAGAGGGCGGGGCTTTTTCTTGCGGATGAGGCCGAAAAGCATGTGAAGGACAGGCGTGTTCCGATCCTGATCCTTGCGGGCCCCGGAAACAACGGGGGAGACGGTCTTGCAGCTGCAAGAATTCTTGCAGAAAGAGGCTATCGATTGGCTATTATTCAAACAAATTGCAACAAACATAGCAATTTGTTCGAATACGAGATGAAAATTCTGACACGTCTTAAGGATGAGTTTGAATATCCCATTGATTTTGTGGAATATATTCCTGTAAATAGTGAAGTATGTATCGACTGTATTTTCGGAACCGGTCTGAATCGTGATCCCGATGAAGATACCCTTCAACTAATATCGAGGATAAACGGAAGTAACATGACCGTTATCTCTGCCGATATTCCAAGCGGTCTTGATGCCGACAACGGAAGTGTCCGTATTGATGCCATCAAAGCCGATGTGACCCTTACCTTCGGCGGTCTTAAGACAGGGCTTTATTACGGTAAGGCCCCGGATCACACGGGTACGGTGAGACTTTGTGATGTTGGGATAACTTTTCGTGACCTGAAACCTTCTTTTTATTCCCTTGACGAAGAGGATTTTAAAAAGAATGGATTTTTCAAAAGTCATACCGCTCACAAAGGAACCTACGGAAAGACCCTGGTGGTGGCGGGCTCTTCCGGTATTTTCGGTGCTGCCTTTCTTTGTGCCAAGGCGTGTTTTTATTCGGGAGCGGGCCTTGTTAAGGTCTATACTCATGAGAATAACAGACACTCCTTTGAGTCCATGCTTCCTGAAGCTATGTACGGCTTCTATGATGAGAACCCCGATGAGGGATTCCTTTTGGAGGAGATAAAAAAGGCCGATACCCTTGTGGCGGGTCCCGGACTTTCCGTTTGCAATACTTCAAAAGAGATCATGGATATCATAGTAAGAAAGGGCGACCTTTCGGGGAAAACTCTTGTTTTTGACGCCGATGCTCTTAATATTCTTTCTGAGGACAGTAATCTTTTTGAAGACCTGGTAAATAATGTGAAAGAAGCAAAGGCAGATTGTGTATTTACCCCTCACAGGGCGGAACTTTCAAGACTTTCCGGCAATGCTTCGGACATTAATCGGTATGCAGCTTCTTTTTACGACAGATACGGTATCGTATTGGTTGAAAAGGCCGCAAAGACAAGGATCTTCGGGGAAGAGAGATATATTAATCTGTCAGGTAACGAGGGAATGGCCACCGCCGGAAGCGGTGACGTGCTTTCGGGGATCCTTGGGGGAATGCTTTACAGACTGAAGGCCGGCGGAGAAGGAAACTTTGCAAAAAACGTTGCTTTTTCCGTATTTTTCCACGGTTACGCAGGAAATCTTGCAAAACTCGACAAAGACAGTGTGACCATGACGGCCACGGATATGCTTGATAAAATACCTAAAGCTTGGGAGAGACTTATCTAATGAATTCAAAATACGAACGGGGCTATGCCCTGGTGGACCTTGATGCCATCAGAAACAATGTAAAGAACATAAGCAGACATCTGGGAGGCGGCATTAAACTTACCGCCGTCATCAAAGCGGATGCCTACGGACACGGAGCCGTTGAGATCGGCAAGGTCCTTGATGAGATGGAGGAAGTATACGGTTATGCCACCGCCACCGCCGAAGAGGCCTTTGAACTTGCGGATGCGGGCATCAAAAAACCTGTCCTTGTTTTAAACTATACTTTCCCTTATTCTTACCCGGACATCATCAAGAACGATATCCGAATCACCGTTTTCAGGCAGGATGAGCTTAAGGATCTTAATGCCATTGCCAAGGCCATGCATAAAAAAGCAAAGGTTCATATCAAGGTCGATACCGGCATGGGAAGGATAGGCGTAAGACCCGACGATTCAGGTCTTGATTTTGTTCGCGAATGCATTTCCGATTTTGAAGGCATCGAGATCGAAGGCATCTTTTCCCACTTTGCCAAAGCGGATGAAACGGACAAAGAAAGTGCGAACGGACAGTTAAAGCTGTTTAACGATTTTGTGGAAAGTGTAGGACGGGAACTTTCTTTTACCTTCCCCATCAGACACATTGCCAATTCCGCAGCCATCTGCGATATACCCGCAGCCAGGTTCGATATGTGCAGGGCGGGGATCATCCTTTACGGATTGAGGCCTTCTGACGAAGTGGACATCAAACCCCTTGATCTTAAGCCGGCTCTTTCTTTGTACAGTCATGTTATCTACGTTAAAGAATGTGAACCCGGCACCACGGTAAGCTACGGAAGCACCTATGTCTGTGACGGTAAAAAGAAGATCGCTACTATTCCCTTAGGTTATGCCGACGGTTATCCCAGAAGCCTTTCCAATAAAGGTTTTGTGCTGATACACGGTAAAAGGGCGAAGGTTCTGGGAAAGATCTGCATGGATCAGTTCATGGTGGATGTAACGGACATTCCCGATGTTAAAGAAGGGGATCTTGTGACCCTAATCGGTAAGGACGGGAATGATGAGATCCTGCTTGACGATATTTCGGCTCTTTCCGGCAGATTCAACTATGAATTTGTATGCTGTCTCGGAAACCGGATCAAGCGCATTTACAATTAGTTCCTTTTCTTGACTGAAAAGGGCACAGATGATATATTTTTTAGTATTATAGGTTTATTTCGGAAGGAAAGATCGTATTATGGACGACAGTGCCGTCGCGGCCCTTATATTACTGGTTTTGTACATAGGCGCCGAGATCACCATCAAGTTGCTCGAACGGATGAGATCTAAGGAATTAAAGCCCGAGGATGAGATCATTTCCGTTGTTAACGAAGTTCACGAGCAGGGTGTCATTGAAGAGTCGGAAGCCAAGATGATAAACAACATCATCGATTTTGCCGACAAGGAAGCGGGAGAGATCATGACCACCAGGAGCAATATCGTGGCCATTGATAAGAACACCACCCTGGATGATGCCATTAATTTCATGCTTGAAAACAGCAATTCAAGGTACCCTGTCTTTGAAGACAACCTGGATCATGTGGTGGGTATTCTTTTTCTTAAGGATTCCATGAGGTTTAAGGCCAAGGACAAGACCGAAAACCGCCCCATTTATGAGATCAAGGGTCTTATCCGCAAGGCTTTGTTCATTCCCGAGACCATGAACATCAATGATCTTTTCAAGACCATGCAGTCCAAGAAGACCCAGCTTGCCATTGTTGTGGATGAGTACGGGCAGACCGCGGGCCTTATTGCCATGGAGGATATCCTTGAAGAGATCGTGGGCAATATCATGGATGAATATGATGTTGAAGAAAAACATATCCGTAAGAACGGAAGAGATTCCTATCTTATAGACGGTCTTACCACGCTTTCCGAGGTGGGAGAGACTCTGGGCATTCACTTCGATATCGAGGATTTTGATACCATGAACGGTTTTATGATATCAAAGCTCGAGCATCTTCCCAAGGACGGAGAAACATATTCCACCGACTACGGAGGCTATGAATTTTCCATCGCTTCCGTTGAAAATCGTCGTGTAAACAAGATTTTGGCAAAGAAAATAAACAATTAAGGAGAACATATATGTCAGGACATTCAAAATTCGCAAACATCAAACATAAAAAGGAGAAGAACGACGCCGCAAAGGGTAAGATCTTTACCATAATCGGCCGTGAGATCGCCGTAGCCGTTAAGGAAGGCGGTCCCGATCCTTCAAATAACTTCAAGCTTGCAACAGTTATCGCCAAGGCAAAAGCAAACAACGTACCCAACGATACCATCGAACGCGGCATCAAGAAAGCTGCCGGTGAAGGCAGCGCCGTTAACTATGAATTCTGCACCTATGAAGGTTACGGTCCCAACGGTATCGCCATAATCGTCGACTGCCTTACGGACAACAAGAACCGTACCGCTGCCAATGTAAGGAGTGCTTTTACCAAGGGTAACGGTAATATCGGAACCCCCGGCTGTGTATCCTTCATGTTTGACAAGAAGGGTGAGATCATTATCGACAAGGAAGAGTGCGACATGGATGCCGATACCCTTATGATGACCGCCCTTGATTGCGGTGCCGAGGACTTTTCCGAGGAAGAAGACTGCTTTGAGGTCCTTACGGATCCCGACGAATTCGATAAGGTATTAAAGGCCCTTGAGGATAACGGTATTAAGGTTGCCAGTGCCGAAGTTACCATGATCCCCCAGAATTATGTTGCTCTTACCGACGATACAGCCGTTAAGAACCTTCAGAGGACCCTCGACCTTCTGGATGAAGATGACGACGTTCAGAATGTTTATACCAACTGGGAAGACCAGGAATAAAGTGAATTGATCCTCCCCGTTTGGGGAAATAAATATTTACAGGAGAATGGACATGAGAAGAGAGACCATATGCGTGCAGGGCGGTTATGAACCGGGGAACGGCGATCCCCGTATTATGCCCATAGTTCAGAGTACCACTTTCAAATATTCTTCAAGTGATGAGATGGGCAAACTCTTTGATCTTGAAAAAGAAGGATATTTCTATACAAGACTTCAGAACCCTTCCAATGACTATGTTGCAAAGAAGATCTGCGAACTTGAAGGCGGTGTGGCTGCCATGCTCACATCATCGGGTCAGGCCGCAAATTTCTATGCGGTATTCAATATCTGTGAGAGCGGCGACAGCTTTATCATGTCCAGCGCCATCTACGGAGGCACCTTCAATCTCTTAAAGAACACCATGGCCAAGATGGGTATCGAGGCCATTGTTGTGGATCCCGACTGCACGGAAGAAGAACTGAATGCCGCATTTAAAGAAAATACCAAGTGTGTATTCGGCGAATCCGTTGCAAATCCCGCACTTACCGTATTTGATTTCGATAAATTCGTTAAAGTGGCTCATGCACACGGGGTTCCCGTTATCGTGGACAACACATTCCCCACACCCATCAATTGCAGACCCTTTGAATTCGGTGTTGATATCGTTACCCACGCCACTACAAAGTACATGGACGGTCATGCTGCCACAGTAGGCGGCTGCATTGTGGATTCCGGCAACTTTGACTGGATGGCTCACAAAGATAAATTCCCCGGACTCTGCACTCCCGATGAGACCTATCACGGCATCGTTTATGCCGAAAAATTCGGTAAGGGAGCCTATATCACCAAGTGTACCGCACAGCTTATGAGAGATTTCGGTTCCATTCAGTCTCCCCAGCATGCTTTTTACATCAATATCGGCCTTGAGACTCTGGCGCTTCGCATGGAAAGACATTGTGCCAATGCCCAAAAGGTTGCCGAATGGCTTGAAAAGAATCCCAAGGTTGCCTGGGTTAATTATCCCGGCCTTGAGTCCTGCAAATATCACGATCTTGCAATGAAGTACATGCCGGGCGGTACCAGCGGCGTTATCACCTTCGGAATGGGCTCCAGAGAAGCTTCCGCTGCCGTAATGGATAAGCTCAAACTCATTGCCATCGTTACCCATGTGGCAGATTCACGTACCTGTGTCCTTCATCCCGCAAGTCATACTCACAGACAGATGACCGAGACTCAGCTCAAAGAAGCAGGTATCTCTCCGGATCTTGTAAGACTTTCCGTGGGTATCGAGAATGTTGACGACATTATAGAGGATCTTGCTCAGGCCATCGGCTGATAAAGGTAAGGGGGTATCAAATGGACAGACTTGCAATAGTTGTTCCTTGTTACAATGAAGAAGAAGTATTAAAGATCTGTTCCGAAGCGCTTCGGGGCGTTCTTTGCGATCTTATCTCCAAGGGAAAGATAGCTTCCGACAGTTTCGTTCTTTTTGTTAACGACGGTTCAAAAGACAGGACCTGGGATCTTATCGAGGAAGAACATGCTTTGTATCCAAAAATGATCAAGGGTGTTAAACTTGCGGGCAACGTGGGGCATCAGTTTGCTCTTACCGCAGGCCTCATTACCGCCAAGGACATGTGTGATGTTTCCGTGTCCATCGATGCTGATCTTCAGGACGATGTTGCCGTTATCGAAGAAATGATCGACAAGTTCCATGAAGGCAAGGATATCGTTTACGGAGTCCGTAAGAAACGTAAGACGGACACCTTCTTTAAGCGTGTAACAGCCCAGGGCTTCTACAGATTCATGAATGTCATGGGGGTTAAATCCGTGTACAATCACGCGGATTTCCGTCTGATGAGCAAGAGGGCTCTGGAAAACTTCTCCGAGTACAAAGAAACCAACCTCTTTCTCAGGGGCATTGTTCCTCTTATCGGCTATGAGACCGATTGCGTCTATTACGATCGTAAGGAAAGAGTGGCGGGAGAGAGCAAGTACCCCTTAAAGAAAATGCTGGCTCTTGCTTTTAACGGTATTTCTTCTTTCAGTGTTAAACCCATTACCATGATCACCACTTTGGGTGTGGTAATAATTTTTTTGAGCCTATGTGCCGCTGTATACGCTTTGGTCTCTTATTTTATGGGACATGTGGAACCGGGCTGGACTTCCCTTATCCTGTCCATCTGGTTTCTTGGGGGCGTGCAGCTTCTTTCCATCGGCCTTATCGGTCAGTATGTGGGTAAGACCTATATCGAAGTCAAGCACAGACCCAGATACAATATAGAAAAAATACTTTCCGATTGAGAGGGACAGGGATGATATTTAAGAAGACGGGATTATCCTATATTACGGCTGTTTTGGGCGCAATTTGTTCTCTTGTGACGCTCTTTCTTTGGCTTGTGCCTGTTTACGGCTTTGAATTGGGCCTGTCAGGTAATCTCTTCGATACACCTGTGGAGTATTCCCATCTTGCGTCGGCCGGTACCGTGCTGTTGGCTGTCCTGCTTTTCTTTCATGTTCGCTATATCAAAAAGCATGTCTTTGCATCAAAGGACAAAAAAGCATGCTCCAGAGGGTTATATGTTGCACTTTCAATTCTTTCCTGTGTTGTCCTCTTTGGCGCCGGTATTTCCCTTATATACATCATCGGAGGAGATTTTCTTTTAAACCCTCTGTTTCCTGCGGAGTTTGGAAATTCTCTCTTCCTGTTAAAGAACGACGAAGCAAATCTGCTTTACAAGCTTGCGATCTCTTTTGTTTTTGATGTTTTCGGAGCTTCCGCACCTGTATACCTGGTGGCGTGCCTTTGCTTCTTTGTGCTGTTTTGCATTGTTTCTTATATTGGGCTGTTTTCCGTTTTCGGCCCCTTCAGAGCCTTCTGCGGAACGGCCTTTCTTTTCCTTTATGCTTTCTTTGAAAATTCATTTCTTACCAAGGGAGAGGTCCTGTTTAATCTTTTTGTGGCAGCCTTTCTTTTCATGGTGTTTGCCCTTTTGCTGAGAACCAGACATGACGGAATAATGGTCAGCCCACTGAACGGAATTATTTTTGCCGTGCTGGGACTTTGCCTCGGGGGGCTTGGTTCTGTTTGTCCCGAGGTATTGTTTGCACTGATCCCCATTACGTTGATCATAGTATTGGACGTTATCGATCTTTCGGAAGTATCCAAGGAATATGAAGAACCCGAAAAGTTCGCGGTTAACAGATCCATTCTTCCTTCGGTCCTTACCTGGATCTTTACGGCGGTGGGACTGCTTGTTGCCGTAATGGTGGGGGACTGGATCATGGGCTTAAGCGGATTTGATTCCCTGGCGGCTTATTTTGGCCGGTTCACGGGGCACGACATTTTTACATACGGTCTTATTCAGTTTCCTTTTGCATATATGGCAGCGCTCGCCGTTGCTGCTGCATTTCTTGTTTTTCTTGGCTTTATGCAGGGCGTTTATTCAAAGACTGATAAGAGCACGATCCCGTTTTTTATTCTGTTAATCACCTGCTTTTTAAATATATATGTGGGCTTTTCACAGTTTTCCGTATTCTTTTTTGTGATGATCTCGGGGCTTATGATCGCAGAGGGGCTTGTGTCCTTTGTATCCGGCGAGGGACTTTACAGGGAAGACCGGGAGAAACTGGAAGTGGTCTACGTGGATGAGGATGTCGAGGCTGAGCCTGAGACAGAACCCGAGGCTGAGACCGAAACTGAGCCCAAGACGGAAACCTCTGAGACGGAGCCGGAACCTGCAGTTTCGGATGCTGCAACGCCTGAAACTCCCGAGCCGGAAGTCTCTGCCCCTTCGCAGGAGCAGGTTGTGGTCCTTATAGATAATCCCCTGCCTCTTCCCAAGAAGCATGTAAAGAAAGAGATAAGTTACGATTTTGAGATCCCCGAGGATCGGCTTTGCTATGATCATGAGATAAAGGCCGATGATGATTTCGATATTTGATGATTATTAACATATTCAAAACCCCTGTTTTGTGGTAAAATTTTCATTGTGTGACATTAGGGGTTTTGTAAGGATGGTTTGATTATGGCAACTTCTTCTCCCAAAAAGAGAAAAGCATCATCCGGTGTAAGGAAAAGATCGGAGAAAACCACAAGGAGTTCCAATTCCATTCGTGCCAGAAAGGATTTTGAACTCAGACGTGAAATAAAGGCAGTACTGGTTTTTGCTTTTGCAATACTATTGTTTACCTGCAATTTCGGCTGGATAGGAACTGCCGGAAATATGGTGTCCGAAGTGATGTTCGGACTTTTTGGCGTGCTGGCCTATGTATTTCCTTTGGCACTGGGCTTTTTGATCGTATATCTTATGATCAATCCCGGAGTATCCCAGGCAATCCGTAAGTCGGTTTCGGGTATCGTTTTGTTCCTTTCGCTCGGTATCATTCTGGATCTTATATCAGGTATCGCCGAAAAGAGCGAAAAATTCAGTATCAAAGATTTTTATCTTGCCTGCAGTGAAAAAAGGGGCGGAGGTGTCATTGCCACCATGGCATCCTACGGCCTGTTAAAAGCCGTTAACAAGGTTGGCACCATCATAATCGTTGCGGCGATCGTTATTGTCTGCATCATCCTTCTTACGGAAAAGTCCATTGTCAAGGGCGTTAAGGATAAGACCGAAAAGCTCCTTGCACAGAATGCCACCGACAAAGAGATCAAACAGGAACTCAGGGATGAACGCTTAGAGGATCTTCGCAGGAGACGGGAAGAAAAAGAAGAGCGTCTGCGCCTTAAAGAAGAGAAGCTCCGCCTCAGGGAAGAGCAGGAAAAAGAAAAGGCAGAGCGCAGACAGGAAAAGGATGAGATCCGTCTTGATGAAGAGGTGTTGAAGCGTAACAGATCCGTTTCCGGTATCACCTTAAACACAGAGATCAAGCCTCCCGTACCCGAGGAAAAGCCCGGAACAAAAACTGTTAATGATGACATCCATGAGATCAACGTGGACGGCTTCGACCCCGTGACCCTTACTTACAAAGAGCCGGAGAAGCCCGTTTCCACAGAACTTACGGAAGTATTTATCGATGATGACACCGAAGAGCCGGAGATAAGCCCGGCAATTGCTCCCGAGCCTGTCGTTGATAAACGTCCTGTTGCAAGAAAACCCAAAACTCAGGAATCCGGTCCTGCGGGACTGGATATAAATACCGAAGTCAACGGCGGAGCCTATGTGTTCCCGCCCATCAACCTTTTAAAGAAAGGTGACGGACGCAAGGCGGGCAATGCCGAAGAAAGCAGACTTATGGGCGAAAAGCTCCTGACCACTCTTTCTACCTTCGGCGTTGAGGCTGTCATTGACAATATCAGTCACGGTCCCTCCATCACAAGATTTGAACTTGAGCCGAAGATCGGTGTCAAAGTCAGCAAGATCAAAGGTCTTTCCGATGATATCAAGTTAAGTCTTGCCACTACCGAAGTGAGGATCGAAGCACCTATACCCGGTAAATCCCTTATAGGTATTGAGATCCCCAACAAAAAGTCACAGCCCGTGCTTCTTGGTGATATGATCACGGTGCCTGAGTTTCAGAATTCCGAATCCAATCTTACGTTTTGCGTAGGTAAGGATATAGCCGGCAAACCAATAATCTACGATATTGACAAGTTCCCTCATGTGCTTATCGCAGGTGCCACCGGGTCCGGTAAATCAGTCTGCATAAACACCATCGTAATGAGTATCCTTTACAAAGCTCATCCCGATGACGTCAAGCTTATCATGATCGACCCCAAGGTGGTTGAATTAAGCGTTTATAACGGCATTCCTCATTTGCTCCTGCCTGTTGTGACCGATGCCAAGAAAGCGGCCGCGACTCTAAATTATGCAGTTAACGAGATGACGGAACGCTACAAGAAATTTGCGGATGTGGGCTCCAGAGATCTGGAAGGATATAATGCAACGGTTTCTTCTGCGGAATTTAAGGAAAAGCACCCCGATGAGACCGAGATGTACAAAAAACTTCCCAGAATGGTCATCATCGTGGACGAACTTGCGGACCTTATGATGGTTGCAAGAAACGAAGTGGAAGATTCCATCTGCCGTCTTGCCCAGTTGGCCCGTGCCTGCGGAATCCACCTTATAATCGCTACCCAGCGGCCTTCCGTAGATGTCATTACGGGACTTATCAAGGCTAATATGCCCAGCCGAATAGCGTTTGCTGTTGCCAGTCAGATCGACTCACGTACCATACTTGATATGGGCGGTGCGGAAGAACTGATCGGTAAGGGCGATATGCTTTTCTTCCCCAGAGGCTTAAAGAACCCTGTCAGACTTCAGGGCGGATTTGTATCCGATGATGAAGTAAACAGTGTTGTCAAATTCTTAAGAGATCATTGTTCTTCTCATCACGATGCCGAGATTGAGGAAAAGATCAATTCCATGAGCCAGCAGCAAAGATCTTCCGGAGGTTCTTCCGATGACGAAGATGAATCCGGTACGGACGATAAATTTATCGAAGCCGGGAGATTTATAATAGAATCGCAAAAAGCTTCCATCGGACAGCTGCAGCGCAAGTTCAAGATGGGCTTTAACAGAGCCGCCAGGATCATGGATCAGCTGGCGGAAGCCGGGGTTGTGGGACCGGAAGAGGGCACCAAACCCAGAAGTATCAACATGAGTATTACCGACTTTGAGAATTACATCGAAAATAATTTATAAACGGGAGATTTAAATGAAATCCGATATTGAGATCGCTCAGGAAGCAAAACTCATTCCTATCACAGAGGTTGCGGCGAAGGCCGGAATATCAGAGGATGATCTTGAACTTTACGGCAAGTACAAGGCAAAGATTTCCGATGAATGGTTTGAAAAGAACAAAAACAGCAAAGACGGAAAACTGATCCTTGTTACAGCCATAAATCCCACTCCCGCAGGAGAGGGAAAGACCACCACAAGTATCGGTCTTACCCAGGCACTTAACAAGCTTGGTAAAAAGTGCGTTGTTGCTCTCCGTGAGCCTTCCCTGGGACCCTGCTTCGGGATCAAGGGCGGTGCTGCAGGCGGCGGATTTTCGCAGGTAGTTCCCATGGAGGATCTTAACCTTCATTTTACCGGCGATTTTCATGCCATTACTTCAGCCAATAACCTGCTTGCAGCCATCCTTGACAATCATATCCAGCAGGGAAATCAACTTAACATCGATACCAGAAATATCGTTTGGAAGCGCTGCCTTGATATGAACGACAGAGCTCTCAGAAATATTGTGATCGGTCTTGGTAAAAAAACCGACGGCTTCGTCCGCGAGGATCATTTTGTTATCACCGTGGCTTCCGAGATCATGGCTATCCTTTGTCTTGCGGAAGATATGGACGATCTTAAGGAAAGACTTTCCAAGATCGTTGTTGCATACAACTACGAAGGAAAACCCGTGACCGCCGGTGAACTTAAATGTGTAGGTGCCATGGCAGCTCTTCTTAAGGATGCCATAAAGCCCAATATCATCCAGACTCTTGAACATACTCCCGCATTTGTACATGGCGGTCCTTTTGCCAATATCGCTCACGGATGCAATTCCGTAAGAGCCACAAAATTCGCTCTTAAAGCTGCGGATTATGTTGTTACGGAAGCCGGATTCGGCGCTGATCTGGGTGCAGAGAAGTTCTTTGACATCAAATGCCGTAAGGCAGGACTTGCGCCCGATGCCTGCGTTATCGTAGCTACCGTCAGGGCATTAAAGTATAACGGAGGACAGGATCTTAAGGAACTGTCTGTTGAAAACCTCGATGCTCTTAAAGCCGGTATCTGCAATCTTGAAAAGCATATCGAAAATGTCAAGAAATACGGCGTGCCTCTTGTGGTCACCCTTAATGCATTTTCTTCCGATACCGACAAGGAAATAGAATTTGTAAAGAATTTCTGCGAGGAAAGGGACTGCGAATTTGCTCTTTCCAGAGTCTGGGAATTCGGCGGTGAGGGCGGTATCGAACTTGCCGAAAAGGTTTTAAAGACACTTGAAGAAAAGAGATCCGATTTTAAGCCCATCTACGAAGACTCGCTTTCTTTGAAAGAAAAGATTGAATGTGTGGCAAAGAATATATACGGAGCGGGAGAGGTTTCTTATTCCGCCGAAAGTTCCAAACAGCTTGAAACTCTTACCAAGCTTGGATTTTCGGATCTTCCCGTATGTATTGCAAAGACTCAGTATTCACTGTCGGACGATCCCGCCCTTTTGGGTCGTCCCGAGAATTATACATTGACCGTCAGGGAAGTTTATGTTTCCGCCGGTGCCGGATTTGTAGTGGTGCTTACGGGACAGGTAATGACCATGCCTGGACTTCCCAAGAATCCTGCGGCATATTCTATCGACGTGGATTCAACCGGAAAGATCAGCGGTCTGTTTTAACGGTAACATGGAGGGTATATGGAACTTATAGACGGAAAACTCATTTCTGCGACAATCAAGGATGAACTCAAGGATAAGGTTGAAAAGCTTAAAAACGAGGGCATTACCGGCAGTCTTGCCGTAATACAGGTTGGTAACGATCCCGCATCTTCCATCTATGTTAAGAATAAAAAGAAAGCCTGCGAGTATATCGGCATCGGTTCCGTATCTTACGAACTTGCCGAAAACACCACGGAGGAAAAGCTTCTCGGTGTCATAAGCGACCTTAACAAGCGCCGTGATATCATCGGTATACTTGTACAGCTTCCTTTGCCCGCATCAATTTCCGAAGACAGGATTCTTGAGGCTATCGATCCTTCAAAGGACGTGGACGGTTTTCATCCCGTCAATGTCGGCAAACTCTGTATCGGTCATAAGGGCTTCGTTTCCTGTACACCTGCCGGAGTCATACAGCTCCTTAAAAGAAGTAACGTGGATATTGCCGGCAAACACTGTGTCATTGTGGGCCGCAGCAATATAGTGGGCAAGCCCATGTCCTTACTTATGCTGAAAGAAAATGCCACTGTTACGGTCTGTCATTCCAGGACAAAAGATCTTGCGGGGATCACCTCACAGGCTGATATTCTGATCGTTGCCATGGGTAAACCCGAATTTATAAAGGCTGAACACGTTAAAGAAGGTGCTGTTGTCATCGATGTGGGTATCCACAGAAAAGAAGACGGCAAGATGTGCGGCGACGTGGATTTTGAAGCCGTTAAGGATAAAGCTTCAAAGATAACTCCCGTGCCCGGCGGTGTGGGCCCCATGACCATAGCAATGCTTATGAACAACTGCGTGGAATCTTTGGAAAACTTAAAAGAGGATTGATATGAAGTGTCCCAATTGCGGAGCAAATCTCCCCGACGATAAGTTAATATGCGAAAAATGCGGTGCTGAATTCCAGATAGTTCCGGATTATGATGTCAATGTGGAGGGTGAGATCTACGATACCCTTAAAGACATCGGCGGTTCAGGCAGATCCAAAAAGGACCGTGAATATAAAGACATGGAATTTGATGACAATCCCAATCTTTTGTCCATGCTCATAAACGGCCGTAACGGCAAAGGAACTTACATTCTTCTTGCATTGATCGTTGTGCTGGTGGTTGTTATCATCGTGGTCATGGGCAAACGTGTTTCAAGACAGAACAGCCTTGAATACCAGCTTGAGATGGCAAATCAGCTGGTGTCGGAAAATAAGCTTTTGAGTGCGGTACCCTATCTTGAGAAGGCCTATAAGATTGACGGAAAGACCGAGCATCTTTTTAAGATAGCGGATTACTATTATTCCGCCGGACGTATCAATGATGCCATCTACACCCTTATGGAGGTAGCAGATACGGACAGCTCATCCGTTACCGACAAAGAGACCGCATATCGCAAGGTTGTTACTCTCTATGAGGGCGCTTCGGATTATGCCGGACTTGCAAATATCCTTAAAAACTGCACTTTGGACAGTATAAAGAAAGACTATGCCAAATATATGGTTGCGCCTCCCGTATTTAACTTTGAAGGCGGCACCTACAATGAGACCATAACTTTAAAGATCACTTCACCTCTTCCCGGAGGAGAAGTCCATTATACAAAGGATGCGGCAACGCCCAATGAGAATTCCGAGGTATTTTCCTCCCCTTTATTCCTTGAGTACGGAAACTATACCGTCAATGCCGTATATGTCAATGCATTCGGTGTTTCAAGCGAAGTGGTTACCCAGAAATACCTTATAGACGTTGAGTTCAAGTTTGAACCCATTATTCTCACGGATTCCGGTGAATATACCAAGGCGACCCAGATCAAGGCCGAGGTTCCCGCAGCCCAGACCCTTTACTATACGACAGACGGAACCGAACCCACAAAAGAATCCAACAAGTATACAGAGCCCATCCAGATGCCTTACGGCAAGAGCACATTTAAATTTGTTTCTTTTGCCCTGGACGGTTCTCAAAGTGTTGTTGTTACAAGAGAGTACGATTTCAAGTATAAATCCGCAGCAACACCCGAAGGCTGTGAACGTTATCTTGTTCATAAGCTCCATGAGCGTGGTGTTCTTTCCGAACTTTATGAGATCGACAATATTACCGTGGGTAAGAAGACCGGGCGCTCCGGATATTTTAAATATGTTTTTACCACCGCATATCCCATTGAAGGTCAAGATGATTACTTCTTCCTTGTTGAATACAACGTTGATGATATGGGCAATGTATACAAGACCGGAGATATTTATGCGATGCACGTAGTTAACGGTGACAAGATTTACAAGGTTTCCATTCTCGGACCCGATAAATACGGCCTCATAGATTTTTGATAAGGAATAATCCGCCAAGTGCGGAATAAATACAGGAGAGAAGAAATGTACAGTATTTTAAAAGCAGAAGAACTGACAACAAACATCTTTCTTATGGTTGTCAAGGCTCCCAGAGTTGCAAATGCCTGTCTTCCCGGACAGTTTGTGATCGTCAGGACCGCTGAAGACAGTGAAAGAATACCCCTTACCATCTGTGATTACGATCGTAAAGAAGGTACGGTTACCATCGTATTCCAGATAGTGGGCGCAGGGACCAAATTCATGGCCGATCTCAAAGCCGGAGATGCCTTCCATGATTTTGTGGGCCCTCTTGGAGTTCCTTCGGAACTTATCACCGGACCCA
This sequence comes from Lachnospiraceae bacterium, assembly GCA_016280465.1. Taxonomy (GTDB): domain Bacteria; phylum Bacillota; class Clostridia; order Lachnospirales; family Lachnospiraceae; genus UBA1258. The sequence goes on from JAEEGT010000021.1 coordinate 25,109, forward strand.
TCGAAGAGACCAAAAAGAAACGCATCCTCTTTGTAGCCGGCGGTGTTGGAACCGCTCCCGTTTACCCTCAGGTAAAATGGCTTAAGGAGCATGGTGTCAATGCCGATGTCATCGTGGGTTCCAAGACCAAGGACCTTTTGATCCTTGAAAAAGAAATGGAAGCCGTTGCCGGTAACCTTTATGTTACCACCGATGACGGATCCTACGGTCGCAGCGGAATGGTCACCACCGTTATTTCGGATCTTGTTGCCGAAGGTAAACAGTACGATGTATGTGTTGCCATCGGGCCCATGATCATGATGAAATTTGTGTGCAAGCTCACCAAAGAGCTTAATATCCCTACTGTTGTAAGCCTTAACCCCATTATGGTGGACGGTACCGGAATGTGCGGTGCCTGCCGTGTTACCGTGGGTGACAAGGTTAAATTTGCCTGTGTAGACGGCCCTGAATTTGACGGACATCTTGTAAACTTTGACGAAGCAATGAAGCGCCAGACCCTCTACAAGACCAAAGAAGGCAGAGATTTTCTTGCCGCAAAAGAAGGTGCAACCCATCACGGCGGTTGCGGAAATTGCTAAGGAGGATTGAAAGATGGACGTATTAAAGAAAGTTCCTGTTCGTGAGCAGGACCCCAAGGTCAGAGCCACGAACTTTGATGAAGTATGTAAAGGCTACAACAAAGAAGAAGCAATGGAAGAGGCTTCCCGCTGCATCAACTGTAAAAATGCCCAGTGTGTAAAGGGATGTCCCGTTTCCATCAATATTCCGGGCTTTATTGAGCAGGTAAAGGAAGGAAATATCGAGAAAGCATATTCCGTTATTTCCGAATCTTCATCCCTTCCCGCCGTATGCGGACGTGTTTGCCCCCAGGAAAGCCAGTGTGAAGGTAAATGTATCCGCGGTATCAAGGGTGAACCCCTTTCCATCGGTAAACTGGAAAGATTCGTTGCTGATTATGCCTGCGAACACGGCATCAAGCCCGAGGTTTCTTTTGAAAAGAACGGCAAGAAGGTTGCTGTCATCGGTTCCGGCCCTGCAGGACTTACCTGCGCCGGCGATCTTGCGAAGCTTGGTTATGATGTGACCATCTTCGAGGCTCTTCATGAGCCCGGCGGAGTACTTGTTTACGGTATCCCCGAGTTCCGTCTTCCCAAAAAGGGAGTTGTTGCCAAGGAGATAGAGAATGTTAAGAGTCTCGGCGTCAAGATCGAGACCAACGTGGTTGTAGGTAAATCCGTTACTGTTGACGAACTTCTTAACGAAGAAGGCTTTGACGCCGTATTTATCGGTTCCGGTGCCGGACTTCCCAAGTTTATGGGTATCCCCGGTGAAAACTTAAACGGTGTATTCTCCGCCAACGAATATCTTACCAGAAGCAATCTCATGAAGGCTTTTGACGAATCCAGCGCTACACCCATCATGAAGGGTAAGAAGGTCTGTGTTGTGGGCGGCGGTAATGTTGCCATGGATGCGGCCCGTACCGCGCTTCGTTTCGGAAGCGAAGTTCATATCGTTTACAGAAGAAGCGAAGAAGAGCTTCCCGCCAGAGTTGAGGAAGTACATCATGCCAAGGAAGAAGGCATCATCTTCAATCTTCTTACCAATCCCGTTGAGATCCTTTCCGATGAGAACGGCTGGGTATGTGGTATGAAATGCATAAAGATGGAGCTTGGAGAGCCCGATGAATCCGGCAGAAGAAGCCCCGTTGAGATTCCCGGTTCCGAATTTGTCATTGAAGCCGACACAGTCATCATGGCCCTCGGAACCAGCCCCAATCCTCTTATTTCTTCCACCACAAAGGGTCTTGAAGTAAACAAGAGAAAATGTATCGTGGCCGACGAAGAATTCGGACGTACTTCCAAGAACGGCGTATTTGCCGGCGGTGATGCCGTTACAGGTGCAGCTACCGTTATCCTTGCAATGGGTGCCGGTAAGAGTGCCGCAAAGGGCATTCACGAATTTCTTTCTAACGAATAATACTTTCGGAGGTCATTACCATGCCCTGGTGTCCTGTTTGTAAACTTGAATATGTTGAAGGATCCACGGAATGTCCCGACTGCAAGGTAAAGCTTGTTGAATCCCTTGAAGAAGCCGAGGACATTCACGAGGAGATCGAAGAGATGGAGGAGACCATCGAGGAGAATATCCAGCCCATGATGGGTGAGACTCCCGATGAGGAGACCATCAAAGCCATCTATGAAATGAGGAAGTCTCTTGAAGAAATGCCCAATTACAAGGCTAAGTCCGATATGCTGGCCGAACATCGTTCCGCGGCTTTTGCCCTGCTTGTCTGCGGCATTCTGGGAGGTCTGGCCCTGCTTTTAAACGCTTTGGGACTGATCAAACTTCCCGTAAGCGGTTTTTCCCTGACTATGGTCTATGTGGTCATGGGGCTTTTGTTCTTTATCTTCCTTGTATGCGGCGTACGTTCTCTGTTCAGATGCAGGGAATTAAAGCCCGAGGTTGTAAAGGAATCGGAACTTAAGGAAAAGATCCTTGCTTTTGTCAATGAAAGAAAGGATGCTTATAAGACCTCCGAAGAACTGTCCCCCGAGGAAGCTTATCTTGAAAAGTGCAAAACAGCCGTTGCGGATGTTGAAGCCGAATTTCCCGATCTTGAGCCCGGATTTGCCTATTATGTGGTAGACCGATTCGCAGGCGACCTTACGGATGAAGATTAAGATACTGTGCGTCGGTAAGATCAAAGAAAGATTCTTTACCGACGCTGTTTCCGAATATTGCAAGAGAATGAGCAAGTTTTCCGAGGTCGAGATCCTTGAAGCGGCCGACGAAAAGACCGATGAAAAAGCCTCCGATGCTGAGAGGGAGATAGTCCTTTCCAAAGAAGGAGAGCGCCTTTTAAAGAACATCGGTGACAGGGATTTTGTTTTCATCCTTGATATCAAGGGTAAGAAGCTTTGTTCTGAGGAATTTGCCTCAAAGATCAAAGAGACCATGGTGTCGGGTTTCAATACCCTGACCTTTGTGATCGGGGGATCTCTGGGCCTTTCCGACAAGGTCAAAGCAAGGGGAAATTACAGTCTTTCTTTTTCCGACATGACTTTCCCACACCAGCTGATGAGAGTCATATTGCTGGAACAGATCTACAGAGCTTTTAAGATCAATGCGGGTGAACCCTATCATAAATGAACCACAGGAGGTGCCTCTTATGAGAATGTATGACGTTATCAAAAAGAAACGTGACGGAAACTCACTTTCCACAGAAGAGATAGATTTCTTTGTCCGGGGCTTTAATGACGGAAGTATTCCCGATTATCAGGCCTCCGCTCTTATGATGGCCATTTTCTTTAGGGGCATGAATGAAAAAGAGACCCTTGATCTTACCATGGCCATGGCTCACAGCGGTGATATGCTGGATCTTTCCCGCATACCCGGAGTCAAGGTGGACAAGCATTCCACGGGAGGCGTTGGAGACAAGACCAGCCTTTCCCTTATTCCCATGGTAGCTGCATGCGGCTGCAAGGTAGCCAAAATGTCAGGCCGCGGTCTTGGTCATACCGGCGGCACCATCGACAAGCTTGAAAGTTTTCCCGGATTTTCCACTTCGATCCCTGTGGAACAATTCGAAAAGAATGTTAATACGGTGGGCTTTTCCATTATGGGACAGACCAAGGAACTGGCTCCCGCCGACAAAAAACTCTATGCCCTTCGCGATATAACCGCCACGGTTGACAATATGTCCCTTATCGCAAGCTCCATAATGAGCAAAAAACTGGCGGCCGGCGCCGATGCCATCGTTCTTGACGTAAAGACCGGATCCGGTGCCTTCATGAAAAAGTACGAGGATTCCGTTTCCCTGGCCGAAGAGATGGTCAAGATCGGAAACAACGCCGGAAGAAAGACCATAGCCGTTATTTCCGATATGGATGAACCTCTTGGTTACGCCGTCGGAAATGCGCTGGAGGTCAAAGAGGCCATTGAGACCCTTAAGGGTAACGGCCCCGAAGATTTTTACACTCTTTGCCTTGAACTTGGGGCCAAGATGCTTGTGGCCGGAGGCTATGCCCCCGATGATGCCAATGCCAAAGAAAGATTAAAGGAAGCCGTATCTTCCGGCAAAGCCCTTGATAAACTGGCTGAATTTGTTAAGGCTCAGGGCGGCGATCCGGACTATGTATATGATCCCGGGAAACTTTCCAAGGCCGATCTCGTCATTCCCGTTGCGGCTCCGGAAACAGGCTATATTTCCGGCATCACCTGCGACGAAGTGGGTATCTGCTCCATGATATTAGGCGGCGGAAGAGAGACCAAGGAAGACATCATTGACATGGCTGTCGGAATTGTTTTATGCAAGAAAAAAGGCGATCACGTTGAGAAAGGCGAAACACTTGCCTATGTGCATGCCAACGATCAAAAGAAGGCCGATGAATGCATCAGAAGGCTTTTGAAGGCATATTCTTTTTCAAAGGATAAATGCGAGGGCAAGAAGATCATAAAGACCGTGATCGGATTGTAAAATGGAAAGATTGATAGAATTGTCCGCTTCCGAGCTGCAGAAACTGTTCGGAAGGAACGACAGATATTTGGAAAAGATAGAGAATGAGCTGGGCGTTATACTCGTTAACAGAAACGGATGTCTTAAGATCTCCGGAGAAGAAACCAACGTACAGGGCGCAGCTTCAATGATCGAGGAACTTATGGGGAATCTTTCGGGTAATGAAGATATCGAAGAGCAGAAGATGGATTATGCCATCGAACTGACCAGAGAGAACAATGAAAAGGCACTTTCCGAGATAGACAGGGAGGTTATCTGTCATACGATCTCGGGTAAGCCCATTAAACCCAAGACTCTCGGACAGAAAGAGTATGTGGACGCCATAAAGAAAGATATGGTGGTATTCGGCATAGGCCCCGCAGGTACAGGTAAGACCTATCTTGCCATGGCACTTGCCATCACTGCTTTTAAGAACAACGAAGTCAATAAGATCATCCTTACAAGACCTGCCATCGAAGCAGGTGAAAAGCTGGGATTTCTTCCCGGGGACATGCAGAGTAAGGTAGATCCTTATCTTAGGCCTTTGTATGATGCGCTTTATCAGATCATGGGGGCTGACGGCTTTCAGAAGAACATGGAAAAGGGTCTTATCGAGGTTGCGCCTCTTGCATACATGAGAGGGCGTACTTTGGATGATGCCTTTATAATACTGGATGAGGCACAGAATACCACACCTGCCCAGATGAAGATGTTTTTGACACGTATCGGATTCGGTTCCAAGGTTGTCATCACCGGTGACTCCACTCAGAAGGACCTGCCCAAAGACGTTACCAGCGGCCTTGATGTGGCAGTGAAGATCTTAAATAAGATCGAGGGTATCTCCGTATGCAAGCTTACCAGCAAGGACGTGGTGAGACATCCCCTTGTTCAGAAGATCGTCAAGGCTTATGAGGCTTATGACGAAAAGAAAAAGCCTTCATCAAGAGAAAAAGGATATAAGCGGTAAATGGATTACCAGAAGAAATATTTTATTACCGGAATCGTTACTTCTTTGTCTACTGCCTTGACGGTACCTCTTTTCAGCTTCATTTACGGAGCGACCAAGACGGATATCATCAAGAACAGTGTTTTTGGCTTGCTGTTTTCCGTAGGGCTTTTCTGCTTTGTTTTGTTCTTTTACGGCGGAAACAGGCTTGATTACGATAACGGAGAGCATCCCTACAGATTTCTTCTCGTTTACAGCCTGATACTTGCTTTTTCCGTGCTTTTTCCGCTTATAGATCCCAAAGCATGGGTATTTATGGGGGCATGTATAGTGCTTTCCCTGTTTTCCCAGTCGGTGCTGTCGCTTTATGCCGCCGCCGGGCTTATCATGATCTCTGTACTGCTTTCGGAAACTCGTGATGCCACCGTGTTTTTGGTATATTTCCTGCCCTGTGCCATAGGTATCATGCTCTTTCAGGATATCGAAGACGATTTTGAGGTGGGAAAGAACATTTTTATTTCGTCTCTTACGCTATTTGCCTTTGAGACTGCGGGCTTTGTGATCTTTGAGAACAAGAACCTTTCGGCGGAACAGTTCATAATGCCCATAGTCAACGTGATCGTCAACGTACTTTTGCTTTTCCTGTGCCTTAAGTACTTTAACGAGAAGGTTGCCAATAAATACAGAAATAAATACCTTGAACTTAACGACCAGAGTTATTCGGTGCTCCTTGAGCTTAAGGAAAAGTCGGTATCGGAGTATTTCAGGTCCATTCACACCGCATATCTTACGGAGCGTATTGCCAATGCCGTGGGCTGTGACGTGGATGCAGCCAAGAACTGTGCATATTACCACAGGATAAAGAAAGCTTTTTCTTACTCCCTAGAGGATATCAGGAAATTTGTCAAAGAGCACGAATTTCCGCCAAAAGCCCAGGAGACCCTGCTTGAATACCTGAGCAAGAGTCAGAAATTCGATTCCAGGGAAGTGTGCATCGTTTATATCACCGATATGTTCATTTCAAGCCTTTTGACCATCTTTTCCAAGGACAGCAAGGCCAAGGTTGACTACAAGGATCTTATAGATACCATCCTAAACAAGGATTATGTGAAAAAGAACATTTCCGAAAGCAGACTTACGCTTAACGATCTTAAGCTCATTCGGGAGATAGTCTTAAGGGAGACCCTTTATTATGACTTTTTACGTTGATAACGATTCGGATCTAGATCTTATGTTTGACACGGAGGAACTGTTGAAGCTTCTTACAGAAACCGTACTTTCCGAAGAAAAGGTTCCCTACAGGGATGTCAGTGTTAATCTTTTGCTTACCGGGGAAGAGGAGATAAAGGAGACCAATTCCTCCTTTCGCGGCATTGACAGGGTAACGGACGTGCTTTCTTTTCCTGCCATCGATTTTGAAACTCCCGGGGACTTTACGGGAATTGAGGAGGGAGATCCCTCATATTTTGATTCAGAAACCGGGGAACTCATCCTCGGGGATATCATGATCTGTGTTAAACGGGCCATGGAGCAGGCCGAAGAGTACGGTCATTCCTTAAGGCGTGAGATCGCTTTTCTTATTACCCACAGTCTTTTCCATCTTCTTGGGTACGATCATGAGACCGACGAAGAGAGAACAGTCATGGAAGAAAAGCAGGAAGCCATACTTTCGAAAGTGAACATATTGAGAGAGAATTGATACATGAGATCAGGGCGTGACAGGGGTAAATTTAATAACTTTATCGTCCAGGGCGGTATCCTGGCTTTGGCAGGCGTGATCGTGCGCATGCTGGGGCTTTTTAAGCGTGTTCCCCAGGCTTATATCATAGGCGATGTGGGCAATGCTTATTATGCTGCAGCATATGAGATCTATAATATCGTATTTACCATTTCCGTGTACGGACTGCCCATTTCCGTTTCTAAGCTAGTATCTGCCAATGTGAGCAAGGGTCAGTACAGAAATGCGGACAAGATCTTTAAATGCGCCATGGGCTTTGCCCTTGTAACGGGACTTATATCTTCGGTGCTGGTGTTTGTATTCAGCGATCCCCTTTCAAGGATACTTAATGAGCCCATGAGTTACCTTGCTTTAAGGACTCTTGCCCCCACCCTTTTCTTTGTATCCGTGATGGGAGTCATCAGGGGTTATTTCCAGGGTCTGGGTACCATGGTACCCACGGCGATCTCCCAGCTTATTGAGCAGGTAGCCCTTGTTTCCGTGGGACTTTCCGCCGCCTTTTTCATGACAAAGCAGGGTGAAAAGGTTGGACTCATACTGCATAATGAGAATTACAAGGCTGCTTACGGAGCAAGAGGAGCAACCCTTGGCTGCCTTGCGGGTGCGGTCTGCGGCCTTGTGTTCCTTCTGTTTTTGTACAGAGCCTATAGGAAGCGTTTAAACCGCCAGATCTACAGGGATCCCAGTCACACCATAGATTCAACACCCATGGTGTTTAAGTCTCTGATACTGACAATAATCCCCGTGGTGATAAGCTCCACCGTTAACAATATCTCCAACTTTATAGATCAGTTCATCCACAACAGGATGATGATCGAGAAGGGGCTTGAAGCCATCAAGTCCGTAAACTGGGGTATTTATTCCGGTAAGTACTCCGTACTCATAAATGTGCCCATCGCCATTTCCGCAGCCATGGGAGCTTCCAGCGTGCCCACCATTTCGGGACTTATGAAGCAAAAGGATTATGATTCGGTAAAGAATCGAATTGAGAGAGTCATAAGGATCACCATGATGGTCTCCATTCCCTGTGCCGTGGGAATGGGAGTATTGGCTCCTTCCATCATGTATACCCTGTTTTCCTCGGCAAATCCCGTAGCTGTTAATCTTTTGAGGATCGGGGCAGTGGGAATAGTCCTGTTTTCTTTTTCGACTCTTACCAATGCCATCCTTCAGGGCATGAGCAGACTGATAAAGCCCATTGTGCACGGAATTATCGCTCTGTGCCTGCATGTGCTTATATTGCTTGCACTGTTTAACCTTACGGATCTGAATATTTATGCTGTGGCTTTGTCAAACAATTTCTTTTCCCTTGCCATCTGCATAATGAACATAGCTTCCATTTCACTTATCCTTAAGTATCGACAGGAAGTTAAGCGGACCTTCCTTATGCCGGCGGTTTCCGCTCTTGTCATGGGCGGTGTGATATTTGTACTTGATATGCTCTTTACAAAGAACGGATATTCAAGGATCCTTACCCTTGCAAATATCCTCATCGGCGCGGTTGTATACTTTATTCTCCTGATACTGACCAAAGCCGTTGGTAAGGACGAACTTTCCGCAGTTCCCGGCGGGACCAGACTTTATGCGCTTTTAAACAGATTACATCTTATGTAGGTGGGTTTATGAAAAGGATCGGTATTGTAGGCGGCGGCGCCTCAGGAATGATGGCAGCCATCAAGGCAGCGGGTGAAGGTGCTTCGGTAACCCTTTTTGAAAAGAATGACAAGATCGGTAAGAAATTGCTGGTCACCGGCAACGGACGCTGTAATTTTACCAATCTTTCCATGGGGGAGGATTACTATTATACCGACGATGACGGATTCTTAAAGAGAGCCCTTGAAAGATTCGGAAATCAGGATCTTATATTTTTCTTTACTTCCCTGGGACTTCTTATCAAGGAGAAGAACGGCTATGTATATCCCGCCTGTGAGCAGGCATCCACTGTCCTTGATTGTCTCAGACTCGAACTAAAGAAAAAGAAAGTAAACATCGTTACCGGTGCCGAAGTTGTAAAGGCTTCAAAAAAGGGTAAGGTTTTCAAGGTTACCCTCTCGGACGGGGAAACTTACGAATTTGATTCCCTGATCCTTGCCTGCGGCGGCAAAGCGGGAGCTAAGAACGGCGATTCCGATACGGGATACAGACTTTGCAGGGAATTCGGACACAAGGTCACAAAGCTTTATCCCGCCCTTACCCAGCTTAAATGTGAAGGCCTTAATTTTAAGGCGGTTTCGGGAGTAAAAAGTGACTGCAGGCTTTCACTTTTCGTGGAGGATGAGCTGGCCATGAGTCAGCTTGGAGAGGTGCTTTTTACCGATTACGGAATTTCCGGTATCGTATCCATGCAGGTAAGCCATTATGCGGCGGAATGTCTGGATGCGGGCAGAAATGTATATGCAGTGCTGGATCTTATCCCCGATTTTAAGGAGGAAGATCTTAAGAGCCTTACCATTCCCAAGCTTTTGCTCAACGGGGATGAGACCTGTGAGGAATTTTTCACGGGACTCCTTCACAAAAAGCTCAATATGGAGATAATAAAGGCAAACGGACTCAAGCCTTCGGAGATTGTGGGTAACATTGACAGGGAAAAGATCGTTGATGCGGTCCTGTCGGTCAAAGAGATAATGCTTAGAGTTGTTGGAACCAACGGCTTTGAACAGGCCCAGGTAACGGCGGGAGGGGTGCCCACCGAGGAACTTACCGATGATCTTGAATCAAAGCTTGTTAAGGATCTGTACATTGTGGGTGAGCTTGTAAATATTGACGGTATATGCGGGGGATACAACTTACAATGGGCTTTTACCGGCGGTGCCATCGCGGGTGAAGCCTCCGCAAAAGAGGAAGAAACTTAATGCTTCTTGTCAATCAGATCAAACTTAAACCCGGTTACAGTGAAAAGGATCTTCTTAAGAAGGTTTCTGCTGCACTTAAAGTGCTTCCCGAAGATATTCAAAAGGTCGAGATCTTCAGAAGATCTGTGGATGCCAGGAAACGGGGCAATGTGTTCTTTATCCTTAATGTACTTGTTAAGGTAAAGCACGAAGCTTCTGTCTTAAAGCGTATCTCTTCATCGGATGTAAGTGTTTATGTTCCCGAAAGATATGAGTTTTTGGCTACGGGAACAGTACCCTTAAAAGACCGGCCCGTTATAGTGGGTGCGGGCCCCGCAGGACTGTTTGCGGCTTATCATCTTGCTCTTTTTGGATACAGACCCATAGTTTTGGAGCGTGGTCTTGATGTAGAATCAAGGCATAACAGTGTTGAAGAATTCTGGAAGACCGGAGTTTTGAACCCCAATTCAAATGTTTTGTTCGGTGAGGGCGGTGCAGGTGCTTTTTCCGACGGAAAGCTCAATACTCTGGTTAAAGACAAGTCAGGCCGGAACAGGGAAGTTTTATCACTGTTTGTAAAGTTTGGCGCACCAAAGTCCATCCTGTACGATGCAAAGCCCCATGTAGGCACCGATGTGCTCCTTAAGGTCGTTAAGGCCATGCGGGAGGAGATAAAGAATCTCGGCGGTGAGTTTCGTTTTAATGCCCAGGTCACGGATATTGTTATTGACAAGGGCAAGGTCAAAAGCGTTAAAATAAACAGTACCGTAAACCTTGACTGTCAGGTTTTGATACTCTGCATCGGTCACAGCGCAAGAGATACCTTTTCAATGCTTTATGAAAAGGGCTTTGCCATGGAACAGAAGGATTTTGCGGTAGGCTTCAGGGTGGAGCATTCTCAGGATTTTATCAACAGGGCCTTTTACACCGATGATGAAACGGTGCTTAAAGAAACCGGGCCTGCGTCATATAAGCTTACTTACAAGCATTCCTCCGGCAGAGGCGTTTATTCCTTCTGCATGTGTCCCGGAGGTTACGTGGTCAATGCTTCCAGCGAGAACGGAAGACTATGCATTAACGGCATGAGTTATTCGGGACGTTGCGGAGATCATGCCAATTCCGCCATGATAGTCAGTGTTAACGGCAAGGATTTTGGCTCCGATCATCCTCTGGCAGGTGTTGAATTTCAGCGAAAGATCGAGGAAAAAGCATTTTCCGTCGGAAACGGGCGTATTCCTGTGGAGCATTACGGAGATTTCAAGCAGAATGTGCTTCTGACGGATGATTACACCGTCGACGCCGAAAGATTCTTTAAGGACGAGCCCCGGTGCAAAGGCGATTATGTATTTGCGGATGTTCACAGCATTTTGCCTGATGAACTCAATCGTGCTTTTATCGACGGAATGGAATACTTTGACAAAAACATTCCCGGTTTTGCCGACAAAAACGTGCTTGTCAGCGGTATTGAGTCAAGGACTTCGTCTCCCGTAAGGATCTTACGTAATGATTCTTTTACCTGCGATGCTTTTCCCGGTGTTTATCCTTCGGGAGAGGGCGCGGGTTATGCCGGCGGCATCATGAGCGCAGCCATGGACGGCATGAAGGTAGCCGAAGCCGTGGCGGCATTATATAAACCATTTGGAGAATGACATGGAAGGTACTATGGATGAAAAGATAAAGCGTATCAACGAGCTTTATCATCTGTCTCAGGAAAGAGACCTGACCGAAGAGGAAAAAAAGGAGCAGGCAACTCTCAGATGGGACTATATCAACTCGATCAAAAGAAATTTATCGTCACAGCTTGAATCCATCACCATTAAAGAGCCGGACGGTACATTAAGAAAGGTAACAAAAAACAAAGGTTAAGGGGTCATCATGTTTACGCAGGAGAAAAGCAGTATCAGAAGCAGTTTGATCAACAAAAGGGATTCTTTGAGTTCGGATATCTGGACCTATAATTCCAATATGATCCAGAGAAGCATAATTCGTTCCGCCATGTATCGTGAGTGCGATTGTCTTCTCATTTATGCGGATTATCACGGTGAGGTAGGTACACTCACTTTGGTTGACGATGCTTTGATCAACGGCAAGGAAGTATATCTTCCCAAGGTGCTCGAAGGCTTTGACGAAGCCAGGATGGAATTCTACAGGATCTTTTCCTCCCATGAACTTGTTAACGGTTACAAGGGTATAAGGGAGCCTTTGGGTAATTTTGAGAGAGCCTTTGATTACGAGGCTTACAAGGATAAGAATGTCCTTATGCTGGTACCCGGTGTTGCATTTGACAAACGGGGTTTCCGTTTGGGCTACGGTAAGGGATACTATGATAACTACCTTAAGAACAAGCCCTCCGTAATGAAGGTGGGCATTTGCTTTTCCATGCAGATCTGCGATGAGCTTCCTGCTTCAGACAACGATGTTAAGCTTGACTTTATCGTCAGTGAAAACACAAAGACTCAAGAAATAAATGATTTTTACAAAAACCGGAGGGTTTGATGTTAAACCGGGAAGAAGAGATTCAGTTTGAATATATCGACAAGCTTAAGCTGATAGTCGAGGAAAAGAAAAAGGCACTGGGCAGAGCCTTAACCTGCCAGGTCACAACCTTCGGCTGTCAGATGAACGCCAGAGATTCGGAAAAGCTCCTGGGTGTCCTTAAGACCGTGGGTTTTGAAGAAACAGACAGGGATGATGCGGATTTTGTCATCTACAACACCTGTACCGTGAGAGACAATGCCAATCAAAGGGTTTACGGAAGGCTCGGTGCCCTCAAACCCTATAAAAAGAATAACAGTGAAATGAAAATAGCTCTTTGCGGTTGCATGACGCAGGAAAAGTCCGTCATCGAAAAACTCAAGAAGAGTTATAATTTTGTGGATTTGATCTTCGGAACCCACAATATTTTTTGTTTTCCAAAGCTTTTATACAGGATGTACACCGAAGACAAGCCCGTAGTGGAAGTATGGGAATCCACCGATGTTATCGCGGAAAATCTTCCGGTGGAGCGTAAATACCCTTTCAAATCCGGCATTAATATCATGTTCGGGTGCAACAATTTTTGCACCTATTGTATCGTTCCCTATGTAAGGGGCAGAGAGAGAAGCCGCAAGCCCGAAGAGATAATCGAGGAGATACGTTCTCTTGTTGCCGACGGCGTTGTGGAGATCATGCTCCTTGGTCAGAATGTCAACAGTTACGGTAAAAATCTGGAAACTCCGGTTTCTTTTGCCGAACTTTTAAGAAGAGTGGAAGAGATCGAAGGACTTGAGCGAATCCGTTTCATGACCTCTCATCCAAAGGATCTATCCGATGAACTTATCGAAGTCATGAAGGATTCAAAGAAGATCTGCAGGCATATACATCTTCCCCTTCAGTCCGGTTCTTCAAGGATCTTAAAGACCATGAACCGCTGTTACGACAAGGAGCGGTATATCGATCTTGCCTTAAAGATCAGGCGGGAGATACCTGATATATCCATTACAACGGATATAATCGTGGGATTTCCCGGTGAAGAATACAGTGACGTACTTGAGACCATCGATGTCATCGACAGGGTCAGGTTTGACAATGCTTTCACCTTTATCTATTCAAAAAGAACGGGTACTCCCGCCGCCAGGATGGAAAACCAGGTGGATGAGGCTACGGTCAAGAAGCATTTCGACATGGTGCTGAAAAAGGTGCAGGATACCGCAAGAAAACAGCTTGAAAGATTTGAAGGGCAGGTCCTTACGGTGCTTTGCGAAGGCGTCAACGAACAGGATGAAGCCTTCCTTGACGGCAGAACAAGCGGAAATACCATAGTCCATTTCAAGGGTGGCAGGGAACTTATCGGAAAGCTGGTGGATGTGAAGCTTACGGATTTCCACGGCTTTTATTACGACGGAGAAATTATTTAATTCAGAAGGCAGGTTTCTTTTTCAATGGCTGATTTTACGCCGATGATGCAACAGTATCTCGAAACCAAAAAAGAATATAAGGATTGTATCCTGTTTTATCGTCTCGGGGATTTTTACGAGATGTTCTTTGAAGACGCAGAGATCGCTTCGAGGGAACTGGAACTGACCCTCACCGGCAAAAGCTGCGGGCAGGAAGAACGTGCCCCTATGTGCGGAGTCCCTTTTCATGCGGTGGATTCCTATCTTAACAGGCTTGTGAACAAAGGCTATAAGGTTGCCATCTGCGAGCAGGTGGAGGACCCTAAGCTTGCAAAGGGCCTTGTGAAACGCGAAGTCATCAGGGTGGTCTCCAGAGGTACCAATCTTGACACTTCCTCCATGGATGAAGGCACAAACAATTATCTTATGTGCATCTGTTACCTTGATAACGGCTCCGGTATCGCAATCTGTGATATCACCACCGGCGATTTCTATGTGACGGAAACCGACGATCTCAGAGGGGTACTTGACGAGGTCCAGAAATATTCTCCCACGGAGATCATCTGTAACGAGCCCTTTATGATGTCGGATTTTCCCTTTTCCACTCTCAAGATGAGCGGAAATGTTTCTTTAAGTCCCATCGACTCCAGACATTTCGATGAAAAAGAATGTGAACGTATCATTAAAGAGCACTTTAAGGTCACTTCCGTGGAAGGACTGGGACTTTTGGATTATCGTTCGGGTATGCTGGCAGCGGGGGCCATGCTTTCTTTCCTGCATGAGACCCAGAAGACATCCCTTGATAATCTTACTACCATAAAGGCCTATGATACCTCAAATTTCATGCGCCTTGACAGTTCAACAAGAAGAAATCTCGAATTATGCGAGACCATGCGTGAGAAGCGAAAGATTGGTTCTCTTTTATGGGTACTTGATAAGACCAAGACCGCTATGGGAGGCAGACTTCTCCGCAATTACGTGGAACAGCCGCTTATCCTTAAAAAAGACATGGAAAAGCGTCTGGACTTCGTGAGTGAACTTGTGAAACGGGCGGTGGACAGGGATGAACTGAGAGAGTATCTTGACGAAGTCTATGATCTTGAAAGACTTTTGGGGCGCATTGCCTATAAGACCGCCAATCCCAGGGATCTTATCGCCTTTAAGAATTCTTTGAAGATATTACCCCATATTAAGACCGTGCTCAAGGATTTTGAGTCCAAACTTGCACAGGAGACCTGCAGAAATATCGATGAACTTACGGACCTTTATTCCCTCATCGATTCCGCCATTCTTGAAGAGCCTGCAATTGGCCTTAGGGAAGGCGGGATTGTCAAAGACGGATACATGGAAGAGATCGATAAGTTCAAGTGCGCCAAGACCGATGGAAAACAGTGGCTTTTGGAACTTGAACAGAAGGACCGTGAAAGAACGGGTATCAAGAACTTACGCATCCGTTACAATAAGGTCTTCGGATATTATTACGAGGTCACCAATTCCTTTAAGCATCTCGTTCCCGAGGATTATATCCGCAAGCAGACACTGACAAATGCAGAGCGATACACCACACCGGAACTTAAAGAGATGGAGGACTCCATACTCAATGCGGAAGACAAGCTCTTTAATCTTGAATACGATGTTTTTTGTGAAGTAAGGGATACCATTTCAGCCAATGTGGAAAGGATTTACCGTACAAGTAAAGCCGTGGCGGTTCTTGATGCCGTGGCTTCCCTTGCTTATGTTGCCGAACACAATAAATATGTAAGACCTAAGCTTAACGAGACAGGAGTAATCGAGATAAAGAACGGCAGACACCCCGTGGTCGAAAAGATCATGGAAAACGGACTGTTCATTCCCAACGATACACTTCTTGACAACAATAAGAACCTTATAAGCGTCATCACCGGCCCCAATATGGCGGGTAAATCCACCTATATGCGTCAGGTGGCTCTTATTGTCCTTATGGCTCAGATAGGATCCTTTGTTCCAGCAGAATCCGCAAATATAGGGATTACGGACAGGCTCTTTACCAGAGTAGGTGCGTCCGATGATCTTGCCAGCGGACAGAGTACCTTTATGGTGGAAATGAGCGAGGTTGCCAACATATTAAGAAATGCCACATCAAAGAGCCTTCTTATCCTTGATGAGATCGGAAGGGGAACTTCCACCTTTGACGGCCTGAGCATCGCCTGGGCTGTCATCGAGCACATCAGCAACAAAAAGATACTTGGCGCCAAGACCTTATTTGCCACTCACTATCATGAACTTACGGAACTTGAGGGCAAGATAAGCAATGTCAACAACTATTGCATAGCGGTAAAAGAAAACGGAGATGACATTGTATTCCTTCGAAAGATCATAAAGGGCGGAGCCGACAGAAGCTACGGTATTCAGGTTGCACGCCTGGCGGGTATTCCGGAGACCGTTTTGGACAGAGCCAAGGAGATCGCACTTGAACTTTCGGATAACGATATAACCGAACGTATCCAGAAGATCAGTATCGGAAACAAAACAGAATCAAGGAATCATAAAGAGGCCGATGAAGGGCCTGAATTCGGTCAGATGACCCTCTTTGATACCGTTAAGGATGAAGATGTATTAAATGAGATCAAAGCTGTGGATCTTAGCAATATAACCCCTCTGGAGGCTCTTAATAAGCTTTCCAGATATCAGAACATGCTTATCAACAGATGGAAAGGCTGACACAATGCCAATCATTAATCTTTTAAGCAACGAGACAATCGATAAGATAGCTGCCGGCGAGGTGGTGGAAAGACCCGTCAATGTTGTGAAGGAACTGGCGGAAAACTCCGTTGATGCAGGAGCGACCGTCATAAGCGTGGAGATCACGGGTGGCGGATCGGAGCTTATAAGAGTAACCGACAATGGTGTCGGAATTTCTGAAGAAGACTGTAAAATGGCCTTTTTGCGACATGCCACCAGTAAGCTTACGAAGATCGAAGACCTTAACTCCTTAAATTCCCTTGGCTTCAGAGGCGAAGCTCTTTCTTCCGTCTGTGCGGTTTCCAAATGTGAACTCATTACAAAAAAGAGAGATTCACTTCTGGGAACCCGGGTCGTTGCCGAGGGAGGAAAGATCCTTGAGATCTCCGATGTGGGTGCTCCCGACGGCACCACCCTTATTGTAAGACAGCTCTTTTACAACACACCACCCAGAAAGAAATTTTTAAAGAGCCAGTCCGCAGAGGGTGCGGCAATAGCCGACTTTATGGAGAAACTGGCCCTTTCCCATCCGGATGTTTCCTTCCGGTTCATCATGAACAAGTCTACCAGACTTTCCACTTCGGGAAGCGGAGATATTAAGGATGTTGTTTACAGGATCTACGGCAAGGATGTATATGATTCCCTGCTTCCCGTGGATCATGTGGCTGACGGAATTGAGGTTAAAGGCTTTACCGCTAAGCCTGATTTTGTTTATAAAGCAAGGAACGGGGAGATATACTTTGTTAACGGAAGAGTCATTAATTCCAAGGTCATAAGGACAGCCATCGAGGAAGTGTATCGGAATTATCTGATGCAGCACCAATTTCCTTTCTGTGTGCTTTATATCAACATCGATCCCTCGAAAGTGGATGTCAATGTGCATCCCAGAAAAACCGAGGTCAAGTTTGATGACGATGAATATGTCAGATCCGTTTTGATCGATGCGTTAAACGATGCTTTTTCCGAAAAGGATCTGATCCCCGACGTAAGCCTTCCCGATGCGCCTGTGATGAGACCGGAACCCGGGGTTTCTTTTTCGGATAGTATAGATCAGGTTTTTGAAGTTTCCTCGGACAGAAAGCAGGATTCCTGGGAAAGAGTTTCGGAGCCCCTTGATACAGAACCGGATTTTAAGGACAAAATCACGGAGCCCGCTATTAAAAAACAGGATCCGCCCGATAGACTTCCGGAACCCTTTGAGGAAAGAAGACTTTCCGAAACCGTCTTTGAAAAAGCACCGGAAATCGTACAGGAGACTCTCTTTGACAAGAAGCTCCTTTCCGATGAACCCAATAAGGAATACAGGATAATCGGTCAGGTATTTGATACCTATTGGCTCATATCTTTAGATGACGATCTTTATATTGTGGATCAGCATGCGGCTCATGAGAAGGTGAACTTTGAAAGATTCGTAAAGATCTATAACGATATAGACGCTGCACCTTCCCAGATGATCAACCCTCCCATGGTCATACAGCTTTCTCCCATGGAAGAGGAGTGCCTTGAAAGGTACAGGGAAGTTTTTGAAAGAGTGGGATATGAGATCGAGGAGTTCGGCATGGGTTCGGTTGCGGTACGGGGTATCCCCATGAACCTTTACGGCTCCGACAAGGAGGAATTCCTTCACCGTATCTTAAATGAACTTCTGGAAAAAGAAGGAAATTACCCCGCTTCCGTGGTTCTCGAAAAACTGGCATCCATGTCATGTAAGGCTGCCATCAAGGGAAATCAGCGCATCAGCGAGATGGAGATGGGTAATCTCATGAAGCAGCTCATGAAACTTGAAAACCCCTATAATTGTCCCCACGGAAGACCTGTATTTATCAGGATAACCAAGACAGAGCTTGAAAAAAAGTTTAAGAGGATAGTGTGAACAAGGTTATCGTTATTGCCGGTCCCACTGCTGTGGGTAAATCCGAGATCGCAGTTAAACTTGCAAAAAAGATAGACGGAGAGATAATCTCTGCCGATTCAATGCAGGTTTACCGTGATATGAACATAGGCTCAGCCAAGGTAACAAAGGAAGAGACGGGCGGCGTTCCCCATTATCTCATCGATGAACTGTCACCTTTTGAGGAGTTCAATGTTTCGGTATTTACCGAAAAAGCCTCGGGATACATCGATATGATCAACAAAAAGGGGAAGATCCCGATCGTTACCGGAGGAACGGGCTTTTATATCAGAGCGCTGCTTTACGGTAACGATTTTGACGAATCCAAGGGTGAGGACAGTCTGTATCGTTCCGAACTGGAAAGGATCGCTGAGGAACAGGGTCCGGATGTGCTTTACGAAATGCTTAAGGCTGTGGACCCCGCATCCTGTGAGATAATTCACAAAAATAACGTGAAACGGGTGATCAGAGCCCTTGAGTTTTATAACGAGACAAAAACACCCATCAGCGAGCATAACCAAAGGCAAAAAGAAAACCCTCCGGCCTATGATTTTCTTTTCTTTGTGATAACAGACGATCGTGCCCTTCTTTATGAAAGGATCGATAAGAGAGTTGATAAGATGATGTCTGCGGGTCTTGTGGATGAAGTAAAGCACCTTAAGGACATGGGTCTTACAAAAGAAAACATATCCATGCAGGGTATCGGATATAAAGAAATACTTGACTTTTTGGACGGAAATACTACACTTGACGAAGCCGTTTATAATGTAAAGATAAACTCCAGACATTACGCAAAGCGTCAGATCACCTGGTTTAAACGGGACAAAGACGCAGTCTGGATCGACCGTGCACAATATCCTGACACGGAAGATATCGTATCTTTAATGGCAAATATGATAAAAGAAAAGGGATTTACGAATGAATAAAGAGATCTATGAAAAAATGGGGATCGAAAATAAGGTCTTTGACCTTGGAAACAGTGTCCTTAAGGGGCTTTCCGAAAGCTTTGCCCGTATCGACGATATAGCCGAATACAATCAGTTAAAGGTGCTGAATGCCTTCAGAAATCAGGGAGTCAGCGAAGCCTGCCTTCACGGTACCACCGGTTACGGCTACAATGATTATGCCAGAGAGACCCTGGAAAAAGTTTATGCCGATATTTTCTGTACCGAGGATGCTCTGGTCCGTCCTCAGATCACCTGCGGAACCCATGCCATTGCTTTGGCTCTGTTTTCAAACCTTCGCCCCGGAGATGAGCTTCTTTCTCCCGCGGGAAGGCTTTACGATACCATGGATGAGGTCATCGGATTAAGGGATTCGAGAGGCTCCTTAAAGGAGTACGGTGTTACCTACAGACAGGTTGACCTTCTGCCCGATGATTCTTTTGACTTTGAAGGCATCAAAAAGGCTATAAACGAAAAGACAAAGCTTGTGACCATTCAAAGATCCAAGGGATATCAGACAAGACATTCTTTTTCCGTTGAAGAGATAGGAAAGCTCATTAAATTCATTAAAGAGATCAAGCCCGAAGTAACCGTTTTTGTTGACAACTGCTACGGTGAATTTACGGAAGAGATCGAGCCTACATATGTGGGAGCCGACATGATGGCAGGTTCTCTTATAAAGAACCCCGGCGGCGGACTTGCTCCCATCGGCGGATATATCGTGGGTAAAAAGGAATGCATCGAAAATGCGGCCGCAAGACTTACTAGCCCGGGCCTTGGCAAAGAAGTGGGCGCAAGCCTTGAAGTAATGAGAAGCCTTTATCAGGGTATCTTCCTTGCCCCCACCGTTACCGCAAGTGCTGTTAAGGGTGCCGTATTTGCAGCGGCGATCTATGAAAAACTGGGCTTTAAGGTTGTACCTTCCTCATCGGAGATACGACATGACATAATACAGGCAGTTGAGTTTAACGATCCCGATAAGCTTATTGCTTTTTGCAAGGGAATTCAGTCTTCATCACCTGTTGATTCCTTTGTTACACCCGAGCCCTCCGATATGCCGGGATATGAAAGCAAGGTCATTATGGCCGCAGGTACTTTTGTATCGGGAGCAAGCATTGAATTATCCGCCGACGGACCCCTGCGTGCGCCTTATGCAGCATATTTTCAGGGCGGTATCACCTGGCCTCACGTTAAGTTCGGTATCTTAAATACCGTTCAGTGCCTGCTTTCCCAAAATCTCATTTCCCTTTGATTTTCTCTACCCAAGAGGGTGTTTTTATGGTACTATTTAATTTGTAGTTGCCCACAAGGGTGACCGATCACGGAGGTTTAAACTTGAACAATTTATCATTCGGTATAGATCTTGGTACCAGCAATATTCGTATATATAACAGATCTGACGATAATGTCATGATGGAAAAGAACGTCATCGCCATTGAAAACAAAAGGACTGTTTTTGCTTACGGTGATTCGGCCTTTGAAATGTACGAAAAAGCTCCCGGCAACATCAATATCACCTATCCCCTCACCAACGGTGTCATTGCCGACATCAAGAACATGGAGATAATAGTCCGGTTCTTCATTACCGGCCTTATGGGAGGCAATGTCCGCCCTGCGGATTACTTCATTGCGGTTCCCACGGATGTCACGGAAGTAGAGAAGCGTGCTTTTTACGATCTTATCAAAGAGAGCAATCTTAAGGCTAAGCGGATCCTGGTGGTTGAAAAGGCACTTGCCGACGGACTTGGTATCGATATCGACGTTAAGAATTCCCAGGGTGCTTTTATAGTGGATGTGGGTTTTGATACCACAGAGATCTCCATTCTTTCTCTTGGGGGTATTGTATTGAGCCGTCTTATAAAGACCGGCGGTCTTAAGTTTGACGAAGCCATCAAGAGTGCGATCCGAAAAGAGTATTCCCTGTTCATCGGCGGAAAGACCGCAGAGAACGTTAAGATCAATCTTCGTGAACTTGAAGAAAAGGGTGAGAATGCCGTAGTTTACGGTCGTGACATCGTAAGCGGCCTTCCTGTTGAAAGAGAGATTTCGACGGCCATTATCAATTCGGCCCTTGAAGAACACTTCAATACCATCATCGATAATATCAAATTCATACTGGAACGTACTCCTCCGGAACTTTCGGCGGATATTTACAGAAAGGGCCTTTACCTTACGGGAGGCGGTTCCATGGTGAACAACCTGGCAGAGAGGATTGCCAACGGTACCGGCCTTAAAGTAAACCTTGCCAAGGAACCCCAGTTAAGTGCCGTTAAAGGTATTGCCAAAGTCATAAACGACGAGAATTTCCGTTCCGTTGCATACTCGATAGAAGGAATGGGTAAATGAGTCCTGTCATAAAGAAAAAAGGAGAAAAATTTACTTTACCCGGTAAATATCTCCTTTTTATTTTAACGATAGTTTGTGTCAGCCTGCTTGTGGTGACCTATGCCACGGATGCTTTCAACAGACCCTTAAACTATATAGTGAATTATATCGTGGTGCCTTATGAGAACGGTATAGCCGCCATCGGTTCCGCCATCAGGGACCGTAAGGACGAACTGGTGAACATCCGGGATCTTATGTCGGAAAATGCCGAACTTCGCAACAAGATCAACGAACTGGAAGAAGAAAACACCCGTCTCATGCAGGATAAGTATGAGCTTTCCACTCTTCGTAATCTGATGGAACTTGATGAAGCCTACGAATCCTACGAAAAGACCGGAGCCCGTATAATCTATAAAGACAGCGGAAACTGGTTTTCCACCTTTATCATCAACAAAGGCTCCAACGACGGCATCAAGCTTGACATGAACGTTATTGCGGGTAACGGCCTGGTGGGCCGTATAAGCATGGTTGGACCCGACTTCAGCCGTGTCACTTCCATTATTTCCGATGTTTCACACGTAAGCGGCATGGTGCTTTCCACCTCCGATAATCTTATTGTTTCCGGCAGCCTTGAACTTATCGATGAGGGCGTGGTTTCTTTTTCCCAGCTCATTGATGAAGAGGACAAGGTGGGAGAGGGAGACAAGGTGGTCACCAGCAACATCAGTGACAAGTTCATGCCGGGACTCCTTATCGGCTATATCAGCAAGATAAGCAACGATACCAACAATCTTACCAAGTCGGGATATATAATACCTGCGGTGGATTTCAAGCATCTTGAAGAGGTGCTTATCATTACGGACATTAAGCGTCAGATCACCGACGAGGACATTGAAGAAGCCGAATCCAACGAGATCCAATGAGAAGATTTTTGATCTATTTTGTTTTTACAATTACATTTTTTGTGCTGCAGGGGACACTGTTTAAGGCCATTTCCTTTGGAACTATAGCGCCGAACCTTTTGCTTATCCTTACCGTGTCCTTCGGACTCATGAGGGGAAAGAAAACAGGACTGCTGCTTGGTTTCTTTTCCGGACTCCTTATGGATATCTTTGTATCCGATTATGTGGGCTTTTATTCGCTTTTGCTCATGTATCTCGGATATTTTGCCGGCAGCTTCAACAGAGTGTTCTTCGACGAGGAGATCAAGCTCCCCATGGTCATAATCATCGTAACGGACCTTATCTACGGCGTAGGCTGTTACGGATTTATGTATTTACTCAGGGGACGGCTTAATTTCCCTTATTACTTTTTGCACATCTGTCTTCCGGAATGTGCCTATACGGTGCTTGTCACTTTGATCTTTTATCCATTAATCCTGCTCATTAACCGCGCTTTGGTTAACGGCGAACGAAAGCGGGCCAAGAAATTTGTTTAATAAACTCAAAGAATATTTCATAAGTCTGTTTAAAACAAGGATCATATATCTGATTCTTGCTTTTTGCGTACTCTTTGGGATCCTTATATACAGATGCTTCGATCTGCAGATAGTCCACGGCAGCGAATACCTTGACTCTTTCCAGCTCAGGATAAAGAAAGAGAGGAGCATCGACGCTCCCAGAGGAAAGATCTTTGACCGTAACGGGGTTTTGCTTGCCTATAACGAGCTTGCCTACACCGTTAAGATCGAGGATGTATTTGAACCCGGGCGCAATAAGAACAATCTTCTCAACAAAACACTTTTAAAGACCATCGAGATCATCGAGGGTAACGGAGACAAATTAAGCACATCCTTTTTTATCTATGTGGACGAATACGGAAACTACAGATTTTCTTATTCCGGAACCTCGCTTCAAAGATACAAAGCCGATATCTACGGCTATCCCTATATCGATGACATGACCTATGCGGAATCCACATCCACCCCCGATGAGATAATGGATTATCTTACGGGACACAAGCGTTTCAACGTGGATACGGAAGGTCTGTCAAAAGAAACGGTACTCAAGATTGTCTCTCTCAGATATGCCATGAGTCTTAACGCATATCAGAAATATATAGCCACAACCGTTGCCACCAATGTCAATGACAGGACCGTTGCGGCCATATATGAAAACAGCGATGTTTTACAGGGGGTTTCCGTTGCCGAGGATACCATAAGAGTTTATCCTACAGGAACCTATACAGCCCAGATAGTCGGCTATACCGGCAAGATCTCTCCCGATGAGCTTGCTTCTTTTTCCGAAAGCGGAGAAGATTACAGCCTTAACGATATCGTGGGAAAGACCGGCATAGAAAAGAGCCAGGAGTCCATCCTTCGGGGGAAAAAGGGTTCGGAGACCATCTATGTCGATACCCTTGGCCGTGTCATCCAGTCCGAAAACTTTATAAAGGCAGTGGCGGGCAATGATATTTATCTGACCATCGATTCCAATCTTCAGGAGGCTGCTTACCATATCCTTGAACAGAAGTTAGCCGGTATCCTGCTTAAGAAGATAATCAACGCCAAGGAGTATATTCCCAGGGAAAATGCCAGTGCTTCCTCCATTCAGATCCCTGTATACGACGTATATTACGCACTCTTTGACAACAATGTCATAGACATTTCCCATTTGTCCGATGAGGATGCCTCCGTTACGGAAAAAGCAATCTACGATGCTTTTCAGGTCAAGAAGAATCTTGTCATAGACAGACTGACCCAGGAGCTTACGGACAAGAATACCGTATACAAAAAGTTAAGCACGGAATACAAGGTCTATGAAAATTACATAGAAAAGCTGTTGCTGGATGAGGGTATTTTAAAGTCCAATCTTATTTCTTCTTCCGATGCTACTTACAAGCTTTGGGCAGTGGAAGAGTCCATAAGTTTGCACGATTACCTGCTTTACTGTATTTCCCAGAACTGGACGGACAGCGAACTTTTAGACATTTCGGATGCTTATTCCGAGGCTTCGGAGATCTACGAAAAGATCGTTGAGACAGTTGTGGAATCCCTTAAGAAAGACAAGGAATTCGATCTGGTTCTTTTTAAATACATACTTAAGGAGGACAGGGTCAAACCCAAGCAGGTCTGCCAATGTCTGCTGGATCAGGGGATCGTTACCCTCGAAGAAAGTGAACGTACCTCATGGGATAAGGGCAGGATCACTCCCTTTGCCTTTATTACGGAACGGATCGCAAATCTTGAGATCACACCGGCACAGCTCGCCCTTGAACCTTATTCGGCATCCATGGTACTTACGAATGTGAATAACGGAAGTGTACTTGCGCTGGTATCTTATCCCAGCTATGACAATAATTACCTTGCCAACGGAGCGGATGCCGCATATTTAAGAAAGATAACCGCCGACAATTCGCTTCCAATGTTTAACTACGCAACCCAGCAGCGTACTGCCCCCGGATCCACCTATAAGATGGTGACGGCGGCTGCGGGGCTTAATGAAAAGGTCATAAAGACCAACACCCTTATCACTTGTACCGGCAAGTTCGATGAGACCACAGATACCCATAACTGCTGGATTTATCCGGGACGTCACAATGCTTTGAACCTGTCCAATGCCATCTGTAAATCCTGTAACTATTTCTTTTATACCGTGGGTTACAGACTAAGTCTTGACGATAACGGCATGTACAATTCAAATCTGGGTGTCGAGAAGTTAAACGGATATGCTTCACTTTTC
>JAEEGT010000203.1 GCA_016280465.1 Lachnospiraceae bacterium
ACATCGGTCCACTCTGCCTGATACTGGTAGAAGGTATCCTTTTCGAATCCTGCGGTATCGATCTGTCCGAAATAGGAGTTTTTGGAGGAATAGGGTGTAGGCTCCCCGATGTAATCCCATCCGGTCCATATGAACTGTCCGAAGACAAAATCCCTGTCCCTGTGTTCACTGACTACAAAATCCACATTTTTGGCGCCCCAGTTGGTGGAGCAGTTTCCGAGGCAGGAGCATTGTCCGTCCTCGTGGGTCAGAAGACGCACGGAAAGAGGGAAATGATAAATACCGCGGCTCTGTACCGTAGAGGCGGTCTCGCTTCCGAAGATCTTCCAGTGAGGGTATTTCTTATGATGCTCGTCGTACAGGCGCTCACCGTAGTTGTAGCCGGAAAGCTCAAGCTCGTCCGAGCATTTCTGGGCATTTTCCCATTCTATATAATTGGAACCTATGGAAATAAAGGCGTTGTGTCTGGGATCCAGTTCACGCACCGTATCTCTCAACAGCCTGGTCCATTTAAGTCCGTTTCCCGCGTGGGTATCGTAAATCTCGTTACCGATGCCCCAGATTATGAGGGAGGGGTGATTTCTGTCCCGCTTTACCCAGGAAGTAACGTCCTTTTGCCACCACTGCGGGAAAAATACGCCGTAATCGTGAGGAGTCTTGGGAAGCTCCCACATGTCAAAACTCTCGGAATAAATGAGAAGGCCCATTTCATCCGCAAGTTCCATGACTTCCACGGCAGGCATGTTGTGGGAGGTTCGTATGGCGTTGACTCCCATGGCTTTAAGCTTTTCAAACTGGCGCCTTAAGGCCGTTTTGTTCATGGCGGCCCCCAGGGCGCCGAGATCGTGGTGCTGACAGGCACCGTTAATCTTTACGTTTCGCCCGTTTAAAAAGAAACCTTTATTCTCATCAAATTCAATTGTGCGAAAGCCCAGGGGATTTTCGATGGAGTCCACGACTTTTCCACCGATAAGAAGTTCGGTTGTGACCTTATACACATAAGGATCCGATATATCCCACAGGCGCACATTTGATACATTTATGCTCTGTTTGTTGATTATGGTCTCTCTGGAAAGAGGTACCATGCTTTCTCCTGAGGCGACTTCCGCACCGGAAGCATCGGTGATCCGATGTCTTAATACCGCTTCGGCGGGATGTTTTGACACCGCTTCGGAGTCGATGGTGACGATAAAGTCGTCCCCGTTCTTTTTCGCGGTGATATAGGTGCCGTCGGTGGGAAGATAGGAGGCTCCCTTGTCAATGAGCCACACGTTTCGGTATATGCCGGCGCCCGAATACCAGCGGCTGTTGGGGGCTTCGTAGGTGCACTTTACGAAGAGGACGTTTTCGCCGTCTTTAAGGTGTCCCGTAAGGTCGACTTCGAAGGTGGAATAGCCGTATTTCCACTCAAAGATCCTGGTTCCGTTCAAAAAGATCTCGGAATTCATATAAATTCCTTCAAATCTTATAATATAGGTATGGTTTTTTGCGGCTTTAACATGAAAGGACTTTTGATAGAAGCCGATGGAGTTCCTGTAAAGATCCTTTGTATCGTAGATCATCCAGTCGTGGGGTACATCCACCGGGGCAAGCTTCGGTGAGCCCGCCATGCGGGTCAGATCGGTTCCCAAAGGGAATTCGGCAAACTGCCAAGAGTCGTTAAAAAGTATATGGTTCATGAAGACCTCCTTTTTACATTAAAGTAATTCTAACACATAACTTCACAAAAACTTAAGCATTTATGTATGCTTTTACACTTGTTTTTAAATTAACAATCGTATACTATAACTACGGGGATAAAAACTGAGGTAACAATCAGATATGGGTAAGAGAGTAAGTGAACTAAAGAAAAGAAACCGGCGCCGCCAGCAGAGTGCGGTGCTGTTTATGTTGCCCAGTTTACTGGGTGTATTTGTGTTCTTTATTTTGCCTTTTTTTGTGGTGATCTACTATGCCTTTGTGGATAGTCCCATCACGGGCAATTTCGTTGCGTTCGATAATTTTGTCAGGGTATTCGGTAATGCCGCCTTTAAACTGGCGGGGAAGAACACCCTGGTGTTTTCTTTTGTTTCCATGCCTCTGGCGGTTATCATTTCCCTGATCTTAGCGGCAATGCTGGATCGGAACATTCCCTTCAGAAGTCAGTTCAGGACATCCTTCTTAACTCCCATGATGGTGCCGGTGGCCTCCGTTGTGCTTATCGTCAGGGTCATGTTTGACTTTAACGGAGCAGTCAACAACCTTCTGGGCGGCTTCGGCGTAGCTAAGATAGACTGGCTTAAGTCCGACTATGCCCAGGTCATCATCATCTTTCTTTTCCTGTGGAAGAATCTTGGATACAACATGATCCTGTTCCTTGCGGCCCTTGAGTCCATCCCCAGAGATATCCTGGAGGTTGCTCACATGGAGAATGCCAATGCCTGGCAGATCTTCTGGATGATCAAGATCCGGTACCTGTCCCCTACCATCCTGTTTGTGACCATTCTTTCCCTGATCAACTCCTTTAAGGTATTCAGAGAGATATATCTGCTCACGGATAACTACCCGTATGAGCCTTTATATATGATGCAGCACTTTATGAACAATGCCTTCGGGCGGCTTGAATATCAGAAGCTGTCGGCCGGAGCAATCATCATGTCCCTTGTGATGATCGTTATAATCGGAGCGTTGTTCCTGGTGGAAAATCATTTCGGAAAGGATGTGGAAGAATGAAACTTTTTAAAGCCTCCATATCCCGGAGAAAAAGAAGGGAACTCATTCAGATCGCCATCATCACGGTGTTTGCCGTTATGTTTGCGGTGGTGTTCCTGACACCCATCGTGCTGACCATTACAAATTCCTTTATGTCTCAGACGGAGATCAACGCCAACTACGGCGCTATCTTCGCAAAGACCGAAAAGGGCGGAAAGATCTTCATTTCGGAAAAAGTAAATCTTAAGTTCATCCCCGACATGATCTCTTTCAGTCAGTACATCACGGTGTTACTTAAGAGTCCTGCTTACCTGATCAAATTCTGGAACTCCGTGATCCTGGTGTTGCCGATACTGATCTTTCAGTTGGCGGTGGCAGTATTTGCTTCCTACGGTTTCATGAGAGCCAAGGGAAAACTTAAAGAGATTATTTTCTTTACATATATAATACTCATGCT
>JAEEGT010000204.1 GCA_016280465.1 Lachnospiraceae bacterium
ACTCGGAAGGCTTGGCCGCTCCGCCGAAGAAGGATACGATGGCGGAAGTGACCTTAAGTCCGATGCCAAGGTACTTGGGCTGCTGACCGGTACCCATTATGATGGCTCCGTCAATGCCCTTACCGTATCTGAAAAGATAATTTCGAAGGATAAAGGATCCCATGGAATGACCCAGGATATAATAGGGGACTCCGGGATACTTCTCCTGTGTAAGCTTCTTTAATCTGTGTACATCACGCACCACTACCGTAGCGGGATCCTGCTTGCAAAAGTAACCGTATCTTCCGTCGGTCACGGTCTTGCCGTGTCCCAGGTGATCTTCCGCCACCACCACAAAGCCCTTGCCGGTCATAAATTCGGCAAAATCGGCGTAGCGCTCCAGATGCTCAGCCATACCGTGAACTATCTGAAGGATACCCACGGGCCTGTCGGTGTCGGGCTCAAACCTGACTGCGTGAATCTTAGTAATGTTGTCTCTCGAATCAAAGGAAAACTCTTCTCTTCTCATGGCAACCCCCTTGAAATATGTTAAAATGCCCCGAAGGGCATAATTCCCCATTCAACCCACTACAAAAATAATTATAGTGAAATCCACGATTTATTGCAACCACAAAAGCGCAAGGTTGACGATGGAAAAAGCAAAAAAAGACCGCCCTCACGGATCCGATCCGAAGGCGGTCTTAATCTGTTTCTTTGTACCGAAAGGCTGTTGTACTAGCTTATGGAAGAGCCTGAAGCAAGTGCTTTTTCCGGGGTCATAAGAGCAAGGTTTCCCTTGTCATCCTCAGCGCACAGGAGCATACCCTCGGAAAGGACTCCTGCCAGTGTGGCAGGCTTTAAGTTAAGGAGTACCATGACTTTCTTACCCACCATTTCCTCGGCGGAATACCACTGTTTGATGCCCGATACGATCTGCTTTGTCTGATCGCCGATCTTCACCTGGGAGCAAAGAAGCTTCTTGGACTTAGGAACCTCCTCGCATTTAACGATCTCTCCCACAACAAACTGAAGCTTGACAAAATCGTCGTAGCTCACTTCATCCTTTAATTTCACATTTATGGCTTCACCGGCTTCCTCGGCGGGAGCTTCCGTAACTCCGGCCTCGGCCTTCTGGATGGCTGCAATACGCTCTGCTTCGGCATAAACATCCTTGATGTCAAGTCTTGCAAAAAGGATCTCCGGCTTTTCCGTAACCTTATTGCCCTCGGGATACTTTCCGAAGGAATCCAGTTCATCAAATTCACGGAGGCTGCAGTTTAACTGGGCAGCGATCCTGTCAGCGGTTTCGGGCAGATAGGGAGAAAGCAGGCTTGCTCCGATGGCGATACTCTCACACAGGTTGTAGAGCACCGTTGCAAGGCGGTCTTTCTTTGCTTCGTCCTTGGCTAAGATCCAGGGTTCGGTCTCATCAATATATTTGTTGCAGCGCTTAAAGAGGGAGAAGATCTCGGTAATGGCGTCGGCCACGTGGAGAGTCTCCATTTTGGCAGCGACTTTGCCGTAAGTTGAAAGGACCACATTCTTAAGATCTTCATCCACAGCTTCGGTCACGCCCTTGTTTGAAACCACACCGCCGAAATACTTGTTACTCATGGCAACGGTACGGTTAACAAGGTTTCCGAGAACATTGGCAAGGTCCGTATTGATACGTTCCGTCAAAAGATCCCAGGAAATTGCTCCGTCGTTCTCATAGGGCATCTCATGGAGCATGAAGTATCTGACCGCATCCACACCGAAGAACTTCGCAAGATCGTCGGCATAAAGCACATTGCCTCTGGACTTGCTCATCTTACCGTCTCCCGCTAAAAGCCAGGGATGTCCGAACACCTGCTTGGGCAGGGGCTCGCCCAGGGCCATCAGGAAAATGGGCCAGTATATGGTATGGAACCTGACGATGTCCTTACCGATAAGGTGAAGGTCCGCAGGCCAGAACTTCTTGTACTGCTCGGAGGAATTGCCCTCGGCATCGTATCCGATACCGGTGATATAGTTGGTAAGCGCATCCAGCCATACATAGACCACGTGCTTGGTATCAAAGGTCACGGGAATTCCCCACTTAAAGGAGGATCTGGAAACACAGAGATCCTGAAGTCCGGGAAGAAGGAAATTGTTCATCATCTCGTTCTTTCTGGAGACGGGCTGGATAAATTCCGGATGTGTGTTGATGTAGTCGATGAGTCTGTCGGCATATTTGCTCATCTTAAAGAAGTATGCTTCTTCCTTGGCGGGCTTAACGTCTCTGCCGCAGTCGGGGCATTTGCCGTCCTTTAACTGTGACTGGGTCCAGAAGGATTCGCAGGGGGTACAGTACATTCCCTCGTAGGCTCCCTTGTATATGTCGCCCTGGTCGTAAAGACGCTTGAAGATCTTCTGCACCTTTTCCTCGTGATCCTTGTCGGTGGTGCGGATGAACTTGTCGTAGGAGCAGTTTAAGCAGTCGCAGATACCCTTGATCTCACCTGCCACCTTATCAACGAATTCCTTGGGGGTAACTCCCTCTTCGGCCGCCTTGATCTCAACCTTCTGGCCGTGCTCGTCGGTTCCGGTCTGGAAGAAGACATCAAATCCTTCTTTGCGCTTATATCTTGCAATGGCATCTGCCATAACGATCTCGTAACTGTTCCCGATGTGGGGCTTTCCGGAAGTGTACGCTATGGCAGTTGTGATGTAATATTTTCCTTTGTTCATTTTATTGCCTTTCTCAATGG
>JAEEGT010000205.1 GCA_016280465.1 Lachnospiraceae bacterium
CTTGGCACTTTTTCTGAACAAGACAGCTCACGAAAACTCACTTCGTTCGAACAATTTCGTGAACTGTCTTAGAAAAAGCACCAATCATTAAGTGGTTTGGCATGCGCCGTAAACTTTTATTGAACTTCCTCAGTAGACAGCAGACTCGGAAATGAAAGGGTTGTACCGGGTAATTCTCCGCCTCGGTACTAGGCGAGGTATTTTCGAGCCGAAGTAGTTGAGGAAGATTTCACGAAGTGGAATCTTTCGAAACCAAATGGACGACGAGTCCATTTGCCGTTAGGAGCAAAGGAGATTAGCGGAAGCGTGCCCGGGACAACCCTTACATTTACGAGAATGCGTTATAAATATAGTCAATTATTTATGATTGAACTTCCGACGTGAAACTCATACACGGAGTATATCTCACTCACTCAGTTCCTCCAACGCCCCCCTGTCAAGCACCGTGAACTTACCTCTCTCAGCCGTGATGATACCTTCATCCTGCATGTTCATAAGCTCCCTTGACAGCGACGGCCTGGTGGTCCCAAGATAATCCGCCAGTTCCTCTCTGTTCATGGAGGAAGTAAACTCGCTGCTTCCTCCAGAACAATCAAGGATCCACATAGCGATACGTTCCCTCAGGCTCTTGCCTGAAAGAAGGTACAGCTTCTTTGTCATCAGGAAGTTGCGGCTTGCCTGGATCTCAAGCATGTTCCTGATAACGTCCTGATGCTTGTGGCACGCATTGGAGCAAAAACCGTAGAAAAACTTCCAAGGGATCTCCATGAGTCTTACATCCGAATTTGCCACAGCATCATACCAGAAGGCAGTTTCTTTGGAAAAGACGAACATCTCTCCGAAAACGTCACCTTCCCTGAGGGTGTAAAGGACACTTCTTTTTCCTGATGAAAAGTCCTTTGTGAGCATAACGGTACCCTCTAACACCAGGTAGATATTCAGGGGCTCATCGCCCTGACGGACGATGTAGGCTCCTGCTTTGTATTTCTTTTCTTTTGCGCCCGCGCACTCATACATCCTGTCGCGGTCTTCGTCTGTTATTCCTTTAAACAGTTGTGTTTCAGGCATATGTTTTTCCTTATTTGCCGGCTAACTGGGCAAGGCGGTCAGAAACTTCCGTAAGCATCTGCTCGTATTTTGCAAGCTTTTCTTTTTCCTCCGCTACCTTGCTTGCGGGAGCTTTGGATATAAAGCGCTCGTTTGAGAGCATGCCGTTACTGCGGGCAATCTCTGACTTTAAGCGGTCTTCTTCTTTCTTGAGGCGCTCGATCTCTGCCTTGATGTCTACAAGCTCTGCGAAGGGAATGTAGAGATTTGCACCTGCGATAACACAGGATACTGCGTCCGGCTCAATGCCTTCCTTACCTGCCTGTATCACTACTTCCGAAGCATATGCAAGGGGCTTAAAGTAGATCTCACCTGCCTTGAATATCTCGCGGACAGCCTCGTCTTCGCTTACTACGTAAACCTTTGCCTTACGGGAAGGAGCTACGTTCATGCCGGTACGTACGTTTCTGATGGCACGTACGGCTTCTTTGACAGTCTCGATCTCCTTTTCTTCGGCTGCAAATACGCATGCTTCGCTGTATTCGGGCCACTTTGAGATCATGATGGATTCTTCTTTGTCCTGAATGGAAGTAAAGATCTCCTCAGTAACAAAGGGCATATAAGGATGAAGAAGCTTGAGTGCATCGATGAGCACGTGCTTAAGGGTCCAAAGGGCTGCGTTCTTTGATTCATCGGCGCTCTCTGAATAGAGACGGGGCTTAACCATCTCGATGTACCAGTCGCAGAACTCATCCCAGATAAAGTCATAAACCTTCTGAACCGCAACGCCGAGCTCGAACTTCTCCATGTTTTCGGTAACGTCTTTGATAAGAGTGTTGCACTTTGAAAGGATCCAGCGGTCAACGGGCTCAAGTGCCGAATCTGCGGGCTTTGAAGGTTCCGTTTCACCCATGTTCATCATGATGAAACGGGCTGCGTTCCAGATCTTGTTGGCAAAGTTACGGCTTGCCTCCACTCTTTCGTTATAGAAACGCATGTCGTTGCCCGGTGCGTTACCGGTGATAAGGGTAAGTCTCAGTGCATCTGCGCCGTACTTATCGATTATCTCCAAAGGATCGATACCGTTTCCGAGGGATTTACTCATCTTGCGGCCCTGGGAATCTCTTACAAGGCCATGGAAAAGAACGGTCTTGAAGGGTCTTTCACCCATGTGCTCATAGCCTGAGAAGATCATCCTGATAACCCAGAAGAAGATAATATCGTAGCCTGTTACAAGCACATCAGTAGGATAGAAGTATTCAAGATCCTTAGTTTTTTCGGGCCAGCCGAGAGTCGAGAAGGGCCAAAGCGCCGATGAAAACCAGGTGTCAAGGGTATCGGGATCCTGCTCTAAGTGAGTGCATCCGCACTTGGGACATTTGTCGGGTGCGGTTCTTGCTACGGTGATCTCACCGCACTCGGGACAATAGTAAGCAGGGATCCTGTGACCCCACCAAAGCTGACGGGAAATACACCAGTCACGGATGTTGTCTGTCCAGTTGTAGTAGGTCTTGTCCATTCTTTCGGGAACAAGCTTGATCTCGCCTTCTTTTACGGCTTTAACCGCAGGCTTGATAAGCTCATCCATCTTAACGAACCACTGCTGCTTGATCATGGGCTCGATAGTGGTGCCGCAGCGGTCATGGGTACCTACGTTGTGGGTGTAGTCTTCTATGCGGACAAGAAGGCCGAGTTCATCAAGTTCTTTAACGATGGCTTTTCTTGCTTCATATCTGTCCATACCTTCGTATTTGCCGCCGTTTTTGTTGATGGTGGCGTCATCGTTTAAGATGTTGATCTCGGGAAGGTTGTGGCGCTTACCTACTTCAAAGTCGTTGGGGTCATGGGCGGGTGTGATCTTAACTACGCCTGTACCGAATTCCATGTCAACGTAAGAATCCTCAACAACGGGGATGGGCTTGTTAACGATGGGAAGCCAAACCTGACGGCCCTTAAGGTAAGTATATCTTTCGTCCTCGGGGTTGATGGCTACAGCGGTATCACCGAGCATGGTCTCGGGACGGGTGGTGGCAAATTCAAGG
Organism: Lachnospiraceae bacterium; assembly: GCA_016280465.1. Classification (GTDB taxonomy): domain Bacteria; phylum Bacillota; class Clostridia; order Lachnospirales; family Lachnospiraceae; genus UBA1258. Next base: position 3,090 of record JAEEGT010000205.1, read on the forward strand.
AATTCTGTGGTGGAAGGCTTGCCGTTTTCGTCTACAAGCGGGTACTTGATGTGCCAGAAATGACCGGCCTGCTCCTCGTACTCTACCTCTGCATCGGAAATGGATGTGTTACATACGGGACACCAGTTGATAATACGGGAGCCCTTGTAGATCCAGCCTTTTTCATGCATCTTGCAGAATACTTCTGTTACGGCCTTGTTGCAGCCTTCGTCCATGGTGAAACGCTCTCTGTCCCAGTCACAGGAAGAACCCATCTTCTTTAGCTGGGAAATAATGCGTCCGCCGTATTCTTTTTTCCACTCCCATGCTCTCTCAAGGAATTTTTCTCTTCCGAGATCGTGCTTGTCGATGCCCTGTTCCTTAAGTGTA
>JAEEGT010000206.1 GCA_016280465.1 Lachnospiraceae bacterium
GAGCCAGGAAATGATATCATCGGGGTCCGTTCCGTCACCTTCGTCGTCGGTTTCCTTTGTCACCGTAAATTCCCTGAATAAAGTCCTGTTTTCATCTCCGTCTTCTTTAAAAAGACCAAGATCATGCAAAAGATCTCCGAGAGAACTTAGAAGTGTGGTGAATCCGCAGCCCATATCCACCGCAAAAAGATAGCTTTGCTTTTTAAGGATATCCTTGGCATTCCGTTTCTCGATCAAAGGATAGATGTTGCATATGTCGGAAGCAACGCTCTGGTACTCCCTTGCGCCGTAAAGTCCCGTATGGACACAACGGAAGGTATCTGACAGTTTTTCATCCACAGGGTAATCGGTTATCACAAGGGCGGGGATATCCGCCTCGGGAAAACACTCCTTCCAGGCAGAAAGCACGGCCTCCCTGCAGGCTTCTCTGTTGTCTGCCATGACAGTGAAAGTCCCCTGGGTAAACCGGGTCGAATTCTTTGAGACCTCAAGCTTAAACTTAAGATTCGCTTCATACCCTGTCCAGAAACCCGCTATTTCCTTAAGATGCTCCTCGCAAAAGCCGTAATCCGGGTAGATCGTAACGTAAAACGCGCTCATGTAAACCCTCCGAAATTGTATTCAACACAATAATTTTAAAGCACTTTTACGGATAATGCAATGAGCCCCGGTCCATTCTTAAGACACAAATCACGGGGTAATTACGGCGAAAAGAATCCCCGGGCATACAGTCCGGGGATTGGGTTGTTTATCTCTTTTTATACAGTATTAATTCCGGATTGCCAAGATCCGACTCGTAGGTACTGATCAGGATAAAATCCGCACAGGCAAGGACTCCGAAACAAAGGCCCTCCACGATCTCGGATTCAAGCTGGGTGCCAAGGTAAGTGACCGAGTCATTCAAAAACTTAACCGCCACGCCGCTTGGGAGGGGATACTCAAGATTTACGTATTTACCCACAAGAGAATTAAGTTTTATAACCTCCGGCATGCCTTCGATATGCAGATCGTTGATCTCGTCAATGAGTTTTTGCTTAAATTCCTCAAACCGGCCGTTGTCACCAAGCTCGGCATATCGCTTCCAGTAATCGAGATTCGGAAGGGACTGCCTAAGATAAGCCCGCGCCGCTTCTTCCGAAAAGCTCTCGCTCACCATGTGGGGCACACAAACCTCGATCAGGTCGTCCATATTGCTGTATGCGTAATTCCCGTCGACATAGCACCACTTGCAGTAGTCTTCATTCAGGGAACCGTCCGCATTATTGCCGATGATATCGTCGTCGAGAGGCATGCCGCAGCACTGACATATAAGCTTTTGGGGCGAACCTAACAAGGTGTTGATCGAAACGTGATACAGATTGGAAAGGACCTTAAGGGTCTCCGTGTTTGGTACCGTTTCGTTATTTTCCCATCTGGATACCGCCTGTCTGGTCACAAAAACCTTCTCCGCCAGCTCATCCTGGGACAATCCGTTTTTGATCCTCAGATCATATAAAACTTTTCCTGCTTCCATTTTTCTTCCTCCTGTCTGTCTATATTCTAATACCCGGAAAAAGAAAATGCACGCAACTTGCTGTTGCCCCGACCCGCTCCAAAAAAGCAACAAAAAAAGATGTGGCAAAACCACATCTTTTCGCAGCTGATAGGGGAATCGAACCCCTGTTTCCGCCGTGAGAGGGCGGCGTCTTAACCGCTTGACCAATCAGCCATACCTCAGGTTAATCCGTAAATTAACCTGACTTGATAGATTGTATATGAACTTGCCAAAAAAAGCAAGCACTTTTTACATAAAATCAAAAATACTGATCTGGTTGGACATGGGAATGTCTCCAAGTATCCCCAGTTCTGCCAGATTGTCAGTAATTGTCTGGGATACCTTGGCCCTTGATTTAAAGTCATCACGGGACAGGAAGGGGCCGCCCTTGGCTGCTTCCACGATGGAGTCTGCCGCAGTCTCGCCCAGACCGTCTATACTTGAAAAAGAAGGCATAATGTGCTTGTCATCCACAACCGAGAAAAGCCTCGACTTTGCTTTGAAAAGATCTATGGGCACAAAATCAAGGCCACGGGCATACATCTCCTGGACTATCCTTAAATCCCTTACGGAATCACTGTCCTTGGGTGTGGGATTATCAAGATTCTGGACACGCTTCAGTTCTTCTTCCAGACGGTCTCTTCCAAAGCACATGGTCTTATAGTTAAAGGCCTTGGCACGGATACTGAAGAAAGCTGCATAGTAAGCCGCAGGGTAATATACCTTACAGTAAGCTATTCGCCAAGCCATCATAACATAAGCCGCAGCATGGGCTCTGGGGAACATGTACTTTATCTTTTCGCAGGAATCGATGTACCAGTCGGGAACATCGTGAGCCAGCATGTCTTCCTTCCACTCGGGCCATTTATCGCAGGCTCCCGCCGCAACCTTTCCTTTTCTGACCATTTCCATGATCTTAAAGGACTTTTCGGATTCCACGCCCTTACCGATAAGGTAGGTCATGATATCGTCACGGGTACAGATGGCGGTGGAAATGGTGGCAATGCCTTCACGGATCAGATCCTGGGCGTTGTTAAGCCACACATCGGTACCGTGGGAAAGCCCCGCTATCCTGATAAGGTCGGAAAAGCAGGTAGGCTTTGCTTCCTGCACCATGCCCATGGAAAAGTCGGTACCAAACTCCGGCACGCCCAGACACCCAAGCTCGCAGCCTCCGATGTCCGCAGGGGTAACGCCCAAAGCTTCCGTGGATTCAAACAGGGACATGACCTTGGGATCGTCAAGGGGAATGGTCAAAGGATCTATGCCTGTCAGGTCCTGGAGCATACGGATCATGGTAGGATCATCGTGTCCCAGAATATCAAGCTTTAACAGGTTATGGTCTATGGAGTGATAGTCAAAGTGGGTGGTGACGATATCGGTGGTGGTATCGTTGGCAGGGTGCTGCACGGGAGTAAAGGAGTTAATATCCTCTCCCACGGGAAGCACTATAATACCGCCCGGGTGCTGGCCGGTGCTTCGTCTGACACCCACACAGCCCTGGACTATACGGTCGATCTCGCAGTTTCTTTTGGGAATACCCTTTTCTTCAAAGTATTTCTTTACGTAACCGAAGGCAGTCTTATCCGCCAGTGTTGCTATGGTTCCCGCTCTGAAGGTCTGGCCGGCGCCGAAAATAACTTCGGTGTATTTATGGGCCTTGGACTGATACTCACCGGAGAAGTTAAGGTCGATATCAGGCTCTTTATCTCCCTTGAATCCAAGGAAAGTCTCAAAAGGAATATCAAAGCCGTCTTTATTTAACTTCTCTCCGCACGCGGGGCACATACGGTCAGGCATGTCCACACCCGCCTTGCCACGGTAAGCCTTGACTTCATCGGAGTCAAAATCATAAAAATGACACTTGGAGCAATAGTAATGGGGAACCAGAGGGTTAACCTCGGTAATCCCCGCCATGGTGGCTACAAAGCTTGAACCTACGGAACCTCTTGAGCCTACCAGATAACCATCCTCAACGGATTTCCACACCAGTTTCTGGGCTATGATATACATGACCGCAAAACCGTTGGTTATGATGGAATGAAGCTCACGCTCAAGCCTCTCCTTAACGATCTCGGGAAGATCGGGGCCGTACATTTCGTGTGCTTTGTTGTAGCATATCTCCGTAAGGAGTCCGTCACTGTTCTCGATGACGGGAGGACACTTGTCGGGGCGGACCGGAGACATGGATTCGATCATATCGGCGATCTTGTTGGTGTTTGTGACCACCACTTCCATGGCCTTGTCACGGCCCAAATATCCAAACTCCTCTAACATCTCATCGGTGGTGTGAAGGTAAAGGGGTGCCTGATTGTCCGCATCATCAAAGCCCTGTCCCTTCATTATGATACGGCGGTATATCTCATCCTCGGGGTCTAAGAAATGTACGTCACAGGTAGCGCAGACAGGCTTGTTGTACTGCTCTCCCAGCCGCACGATCTCTCTGTTTATCTCAAGCACATCCTCTTCGGAGTTGATGTTTTCGTACTTTTCATCCCTGATCATAAAGGCATTGTTGCCCCGGGGCTGGATCTCAAGATAGTCATAGAAATCAACGATCCTGCCTATGGTCTCTTCACTTCGCTCATCAACGATGGCCCGGTACAGTTCTCCCGCTTCACAGGCACTGCCGATTATAAGCCCTTCCCTGTGCTTCATGATCTCGCTCTTGGGGATCCTGGGGTGCCTTGCAAAATAGTCAAGGTGAGACTTCGATATCAGGGTATAGAGATTAACCCTTCCCGTATTGTTCTTCGCAAGAAGGATAATATGGTAGGAGGGCAATTTCTTTACGGTTTCCGGGGAAACCCTGGCAAAGTCGTTGATCTTGTCAAGGGTATCAAGCCCCTGCTCGCGGCATCTTTTCAGTAATTTGACAAATATCTCTCCGGTACAGGTGGCATCGTCCACGGCTCTGTGGTGATTCTCCAGGGAAACATTCAGTTCCTTGGCCACCACATCCAGCTTGTATCTGGAAAGTTTCGGAAGCAGGGCTCTTGAAAGTCCCACAGTGTCCACCACGGTATAATCGTAGGGAAGTGAGAGTCTCTCACAGTTAGCCTTGATAAAGGAAGTATCGAAGGAAGCATTGTGGGCAACAAGGATCGATCCTTCGCAGAATTTAAGGAACTTTGGAAGGATGGTCTCTATTGTGGGAGCTCCCTTGACCTCATCGTCGGTTATGGAGGTAAGCTTGGTGATTCTGTAGGGGATCGGCACCTCAGGGTTTACAAATTCGGAAAAAGAACCCGTTATGGCTCCCTTTTCCACCTTGACTGCACCAATCTCAATGATCCTGTTCTTGGTGGGTGAAAAACCGGTGGTCTCTATATCGAAAACAACATAGGAATCGTCAATGCTCTGATCCTTTGAATCCGTAACGGTCTGTGAAAGGTCGTCCACAAGATAACCTTCCACGCCGTAGATCACCTTAAAGAAGTTCTGCTTGTCGGCAGTCTCCCCGGCTTCTTCTTTTTTTGCCTTTTCTTTTTTCCAGAATTTTTCCCAGGTATGATTTGCATCGGGGAAAGCCTGTACCACACCGTGATCGGTGATGGCGATGGCCCTGTGACCCCAGGAATAAGCACGGCTTACGATGTCGGAAACCTCGCTGACACCGTCCATATCGCTCATCTTTGTGTGACAGTGAAGCTCCACACGCTTCACCGGAGCGGTATCCATGCGCTTGGTCCTGAAATCCTTGGAAACCATGATACCCGTAGGGGAATTGATGCAAAGTTCCTTGTCAAAGCTGTCATAGGCAGGCATACCCCAGACCTTCACAAAGTTTCCGGGAGAGAGCTTATTCAGGAGGTCTCCCGCCTCTTCGGTCTTTGCGAAAAGCTTGATCCTGATGGTATCCGTAAAGTCCGTGATGCTTGCAAAAAGAATGCTCTTGTCGTTCTTTATGTCTCTTCGGTCATTGGCAATTACCTTACCTCTGATGACTACATAGCCGACCTCTCCCACGATATCCTCAATGGGCGTGATCTCCTCCTCTTCGGAGATCTCCCGGCCCCAGATAACGTCGGGGTTGTCGCTCTTTTCAAAGTTGCCGCCACGGGGAGCAAAGCTTTTTCTTTTACCGAAATCTCCGAAGGACTTCTTGCCATCGAAGCTTTTCTTGCCATCGGAAGATTTCCCGGCCTGCTTGTCTGTCTGTTTGCCGGCCTGGGATTCCTTGACCTCTACAGGTTTTTCAGCGGAAGTTGCACCCTCCGATTTTGCAGAAACAGCTGTGCCGTTTCCTGCGGGAGGAAGTTCATCCGCACTGCCGGAAGCCTCGAATTTGGCGCCGAGACGTTCTTTGACAAGCTGGCTTATACGATATTCGTCCCATTCCTCGTGAGAAGAAATGGGTGAATCATGAAAGCTCACCACAAAGGATGCATTCAGGTTACAGCGCTCGTTAACTACCTTGCTAAGATATTCAAGGATCTCGTGCTCTCTGGCACGGATGATCTCAAGATCGGGCAGAGAAACCTCAAGAGTGGTGGCATTTAATTCTTTGAATTCCACCTTCTTGAGGGCATTCTCCATGACACGGTTACACTCGGTAAGCTCCGTGTACATGCTGTCGATATATTCGTCTATAAGTGTTTTGGGAGTATAGCTGTCGGAGAGATGATACTCTTCGATAAAGTGGACCTCTATGACGGTGCCTTCAAAGATCTGTTTCTTGATCTCGGTCTCCACGGCATAGATATCCCGTTTGGGAATAAGATGTGTGCTGCGAATGTATATTTTGACAAGATCTTTTCTGTTTGTGGCGGAGATCTTGGAAACGATCACATCCTCAAACAGATCGGACAGGTTTTTCTTCAGTTTCAGGCTCTTAAATGCCTCGAAAAACAGTTTTTCCATTAAGCGTCCTTCCAGTTGTCCAGTTCTTCTTTAAGAGTCTCAAAAAGCAGCTCCTCGGGAACCTTTTTAACGATCTGCCCCTTTTTAAAAAGCAGGCCTTCTCCGTCCCCGCCGGCTATGCCAAGATCCGCTTCCCTGGCTTCGCCGGGACCGTTAACGGCACAGCCCATGACTGCAACTTTGATATCATGATCGTAATTAAGGGCCAAAGTCTCAACCCGCTTTGCAAGCCCGATAAGATCGATCTTTGTACGGCCGCAGGTAGGGCAGGATACCACTTCTATTCCACCCTTTCTGAGTTTAAGGGTCCGAAGGATCACCTTGGCGGAACGTATCTCATCCACCGGGTCTCCTGACAGGGACACACGGACAGTATCACCTATACCCTCTGAAAGAATGAGTCCGAGACCTATGCCGGATCTGATATTGCCGGAAAAATCCGTGCCGGATTCCGTTATGCCCACATGAAGGGGATAAGGAGTCTTGCCTGCTATCAGTTTATGTGCATCCACACACATGAGCACATCCGTACACTTTATACTGAGAACAAGGTTATCATAGCCCATGTCTTCAATGCGCTTTGCGTTGTTCAAAGCACTTTCGCAAAGCCCTTCGGGAGTGACTCCGCCGTACTTTTCAAGGATGGACTTTTCAAGGGAACCGGAGTTGACACCTACCCGGATTGGAATATTTCTTTCTTTGGCAGCCTCCACAACAGCTCTTAACCTGTCATCGGAACCGATGTTGCCGGGATTGATCCTGACCTTGTCTGCCCCGTTTTCGATGGCGGCTACAGCCATTTTGTAATCGAAATGGATGTCTGCCACAAGGGGGATCGATATTTCTTTTTTGATCTCCTTTATGGCCTTGGCGGCTTCGATGGTAGGAACGGTACAGCGCACGATCTCGCAGCCGGCAGCTTCCAGACGCTTTATCTGGTCCACCGTGGCCTTGACATCCTCGGTGCGGGTGTTGGTCATGGATTGGATCAAACAAGGGTTACCGTGACCGATAACCCTGTTTCCTATGTGAATTTCTTTGGTCTGTTCTCTGTAAGTCATATTATCTACCCAAAATTCTTGCTATGTCGTTGTATAAAACAAAGATGGCAAGTAAAAAGAAAAGGACTATGCCGATAAGGTGCACCATGCCTTCCTTCTCGGGAGGGATGGGTTTGCCCCTGAAGACTTCGATGATCAGAAATACCAGTCTTCCGCCGTCAAGAGCAGGTAAAGGAAGAAGGTTGATAACACCCAGGTTAACGCTTAACAGCATGGCTATGTTCATCATGGTAAGGATCACACTGGCCATACCGTATTCCTTGGCGGCATCGTAATTCTCACCCACCACCTGGGCTATCCCCACAGGGCCCGACAGATTATCGGGAGAAAGTTTTCCGAGGACCAGCTGCTTAAGGCTCTTTAATGTATTCCTGAAATTAAATACCAGCTCGTACCAGCCGTATTTAAAGAGTTTCAGGCCTTTGGCACTCTCGTAATGGGTGCCGCCTTCGATGCCAAGGAAATATCTTCCCTCAGTTTCGCTGTATTCGGGAGTGAACACAACGGTTCCTTTTTCACCGTTTCTTGAATACTCCACCGTCAGCTCTTCACCTGTGTTAAGGAAAGAGATAAGGGTGATATCACGCCAGACATGGATGCTCTCACCGTTTATCTTTGTGATAACATCTCCCACCTGAAGGCCGGATTCGATGGCGGGACGGCCGACGGTAAGTCCCTGGACTTCGGGAATATCCGTACCGCAGTATCCTACAATGATCAGTGCGAAGATATATCCGAGGATAAAATTAAAAAAGGGGCCGGCAAAGACCGTAGCGATCCTGGCCCATACCTTGGCTTCGGGAAAAGCAAGTCCTTTAAAGGGCTTGTCCGACTTAACCTTCCCGTCTTCGCCTTCGAAGGAACAGGAGCCTCCCAGAGGGAGCAGTTTAAGTGCGTATCTTGTGTCTCCCTTGGTAAAAGAAAAAAGAACGGGGCCCATGCCCACTGCAAACTCCACAACGTGGATGCCGTTGGCCCGCGCTATTAAGAAATGACCCATTTCGTGGGCTATGACCACCACCGAAAGGATCAGGATAAACCAAATAATTGAAATCATCCGATATTGTGCCTCGTGATAAGAAATTCTCTTGTAGCCTTTTCCGTATCCAGGATCTCCTCAATGGTGGGATCCTCCACAGGCTTTACGGAATCCATGGCGGACTCTATATAGTCATATATTTCCGTGAAGGATATCTTCTTTGAAAGAAATCTCTCCACCGCCAGCTCATTGGCGGCATTGAATACCGTTGGCATGGAGCCTCCGGTCTTTATGGCTCTGTACGCATACTTTAAGCCTTTAAACACCTCGGTATCGGGCTCATAAAAATGTAAGGCTCCCAGTTTAAAGAAATCCACGCGGTTATTTTCCATGGGCATGCGGTCCGGATAGAAAAGGGCATACTGAATGGGAAGTTTCATGTCAGGAACCCCCAGCTGAGCTATGACCGCACCGTCCCTGAATTCAACCATGGAATGAACTATGCTCTCCGGATGGATAAGAACCTGAATATTCTCCGCTTCGGTATCAAAGAGCCATTTGGCCTCTATGACCTCAAGACCTTTGTTAACAAGTGAAGCAGAATCCACGGTAACTTTTTTACCCATGCTCCAGTTCGGATGCTTAAGAGCATCCTCCAGTGTAACGCTTTCAAGCTCCGCAGCGCTCTTTCCCCTGAAAGGACCTCCGGACGCGGTAAGCAGGATCTTTGAAGCCTGCGCTCTTTTTGAGCCCTGCAAAGACTGGAAAATCGCACTGTGTTCGGAATCCACCGGAAGGATGGAGACGTTCTTTTTCTTTGCAAGGGGCATTATGATATGACCTGCCGTCACAAGGGTCTCCTTGTTGGCAAGGGCAATGGTCTTTCCTGCGTTGAGGGCTGCAACGGTGGGTCTTATGCCTATCATTCCCACAAGTGCGGTGACAACCACATCGGTTTCTTTAAGCTCCGATGCTTCTATAAGGCCTTCCATTCCGGAAAGGACCTTCACTGAAAGATCCGAAACCCTCTGTTTAAGATCCTCGGCCGCTTTGGTATCGTACATGACCGCAACATCCGGCTTAAACTCCCGGATCTGCTCTTCCATGAGAGCCACGTTACTGTTGGCTGCCAGAGCAGTGATACGATAGCCCCCCTGTTTTCTGATTATTTCAAGGGTCTGGGTACCTATGGAACCGGTGGAACCAAGGACTGTCAGACCTTTAAGTCCGTTTTGCATTTAAACCGCTCCTAAAAAAACAATGGCAAGAAAGAAAGTGATGGGTGCCACGAAGATCATACTGTCGAATCTGTCCAGGACTCCGCCGTGACCGGGGATAAGCTTGCCATAGTCCTTGATACCCGTATCCCTCTTTACCGCCGAAGCCGCCAGATCTCCTATCTGGGCTATCAATGCTCCCACTGCAGCAATGCCCGCAAGGATAAAGGACACGCTTTCAAGACCCGAATAGGGTTCTGCCACAAAATGTCCGTACAAAAAGCCAAGGATCGCAGCTCCCACAACTCCCCCCACGATCCCTTCCACGGATTTCTTGGGAGAAAGCCTGGGGAATGCCTTGTGATTGCCCACTGTCTTGGCGGTAAGGGTGCCGACACAGTAAGCACAGGTATCGTAGCCCCAGGAACTGATATAGATCATCCATACAATGTATTTTCCTTCGGGAAGAGCCCTGGTAAGGGGCAGAAAGGAAAGCATAACGGGGGCATATACAAAGGCAAAGACCGCACCCAGGGTATCCGCGGCTTTAACACCGGGAAAAGCAAAAACATATACCGTAAGAAAGCCTATAATGGCCACACAGGCACACATTACGAGCAACGCCCTGTTGTCCGTAAGATACAAAGTCGCATAGTATCCTGTGACGGAAAGGAAGCCCCAGATCAGGAGTCCTTTCTTTTCCTTGAATTTCAGGGCTTCCGCCATCTCGTAAAAGGCTACGAGAGAAAGAAACAGCGTGAAAACATCAAGGAATATGCCGCCGTTTATGACCACAAACAAGGAAAGTGCCAAAAGCACTATTCCGCTTAACAAACGAGTTAAAAACATAATGACCTCCAAGCCCGCTATTTAAGCACGTTACCGAATTTCCGGGTCCTTCCCGAATATGCTTCGCAGGCTTTGACAAGTTCTTCTTTGTTGAAATCCGGCCAGGGAACATCGGTCACATAGATCTCCGAATAAGAGATCTGCCACAAAAGAAAGTTTGAGATCCGAAGTTCTCCGCAGGTACGGATGAGCAGATCCGGATCCGGAAGACCTGCCGTATCAAGATGCATTGCAATGGTCTCCTCCGTAATGTCCGAAGGCTCCAGGGATCCTGCTTTGACCTCCTCGGAGATGGCCTTCACCGCTCTTCTGAGTTCATCCCTGCCACCGTAATTGATGGCAATGGTGAAGTTTAAGCCGGTGTAATCTTTGGTAGCCTCCTCAAGGTCCGCGATGCTCTTCCTAATGTCCTCATCGAGTCTTGTTTTGTCTCCGATGACACGGACCCGCATATTGTTTGCGGAAGCCCGTTTGATACAATTCTTCATGTAGTTGCGAAGAAGCTTCATAAGGGCATTGACTTCATCGTCGGGGCGGGACCAGTTTTCCGTGGAAAAAGCATAGACCGTCAGGTACTTAATGCCCATGTTCCAGGCGATCTCACACATATCTTCAACGGTCTTTGCGCCCTGAACATGACCGTAGTTTCGGGGCATTCCCTTGGCCTTGGCCCATCGGCCGTTTCCGTCCATTATTATAGCAACATGATTGGGTATATTCATAATTAATTTTTCCTAAACAAAAGGCAGGACAATGTCCTGCCCTTTATGATGACATGATCGTTTCGAGTCGGAAATCCATCAAACCTTCAGGATATCCTGTGACTTCTCTTCTACGGCCGTATCGATCTCCTTGATGAACTTATCCGTAGCCTTCTGAAGCTCATCTTCAAGCTTCTTGATCTCATCCTCGGAAATCTCGGTCTTTGAAAGTTTCTTAAAGGCTTCGTTGCCGTCACGGCGTACGTTTCTGACCGCAACCTTGCAATCTTCACCTTTCTTTTTTACTTCCTTGACCAGATCCTTACGGCGTTCCTCCGTAAGTTCGGGAAATACAAGTCTGATGACCGCGCCGTCGTTGGAAGGGGTGATACCTACATCGGAGGCCATGATGGCTTTCTCGATATCCTTGATAAGGCTCTTCTCCCAGGGTGCGATCTGAATGATACGGGGTTCGGGAACGGAAATGTTACCTACCTGCTGAATGGGGGTGGGAGTTCCGTAATAGTCAACCTTGACTCTGTCGAGCACATGGGGGTTTGCACGTCCCGCTCTGATGGTGTTAAATTCGGAAAGCATGAATTCGTATGCTTTTTGCATCTTGCTCTGATATACTTCTACTCTCTGATCCATAATGTACCTCTCCTGTTCGGTTTGTTCAGTCTACGTAAACCCTGGTGCCGTTAAACTTGCCCGTAAGGGCGCTGACGATGCTGTTCTCTTCGTTGAGATCGAATACCATGAAGGGCATCTTGTTTTCAAGTGCAAGTGCACTTGCAGGGGTATCCACAACCTTAAGTCCCTTCTGTACCAGCTCCTGAAGGGAAACCTTGTCGTATTTTTTGGCGTTTTTGTTGGTGGCAGGATCGTCGTCATAGACTCCGTCGATGGATTTTGCAAGAAGAACGGCCTCTGCCTCGGTCTCAATGGCACGAAGTACGGTACCCATGTCGGTTGAGAAGTAAGGGTGTCCGGTACCTCCCGCAAAGAATACCACCTTGCCGGCTTTCAGTGCCTTGACTGCCTCGTCCTTGCTGAAAAGCTTGGTAAAGGAGGAGCAGGCAAAGGGTGTCATGATCTCGGTATCAAGACCAACACTTCTGAAGATCTCGGAAACGTAGATGCAGTTCATGACGGTGGCCAGCATTCCGATCTGATCGGCCTTCACCCTGTCAATGTTCTCGCTGGTGCGTCCGCGCCAGAAGTTTCCTCCGCCGATGACGATCTCGACTTCATTGTCCGCAGCTATCTTTTTGACCTGCATGGCCACTCCGCGAACGGTCTCTTCGTCAAAGCCGGTTTTCTTGGGGCCCGCAAGAGCCTCGCCGCTTAACTTAAGTAATATACGCATATGATCCTCTTATTTTCTGGACTTCTTGAATTCGTCGAAGAAAGAAGTAGGGCTGACATCCGCATAGCACTGAGAGCAGATACCTTCGATGACCGCACCGTTGTTGATCTGTACGGACTTACTCTTGATGTTGCCCATTACGATGGCGGATGTATCAAGAACAACGGGGCCCTTAACATCGATGTCACCCTTTACCGCACCGGCAATGACTGCGCTGGTGGCAAAGATGTTACCGATTACTACTGAGCTCTGTCCGACTTTAACCGTTCCCTGGCTGTTAACTTCGCCGGTGATGTTGGCATTCTCACAATAAATCTCGCTGGCCTTAGAATCACCTTCGATCTGACCCAGGACGTTGAGCTTACCGTTAATGGTAATATTGCCGTTTACGGAACCGAGAACCTCAAGAGAACCGGTAGAAGAGATATCACCCTTAACGGACATGCCTGCGGTTATCACGGCTGTTTCGTCGGTAATACGGGAGCTTGCCTTTCTGTCGTCGGATGAAGATTCCTTTACGGAAGCCTCGCTCTCCTCGTCGATATTGTCAAGAAGCGCATCCAGATCGATATCCTCCTTGGTCTCTTTGGCAGTTTCCTTTGCTTCTTCCTCAGGAGCAACTTCGTTGACCGCCTGTGAGATGTCCTCTTTCAAGTCTGTAAAAAAGCCCATTTTAAATTCCTCCGTATATATTTGATTTAATCTGTTGTCAAATGCTGTATGGGACGTGTCCCGTCGGTTATGGGTAATATCACCGTATCGTCAAGGGATTGAAGATATTCGATGATCTTCGGCAAAGCTGCCACCGTGCTCTTCTTGCTGGCGGTATCGTGCAAAAGCACGATGGACGACTCATGGTTTAAGATCCCGGATATCACGTTGGAATAAACCGTGCCGCTGTCGGGACGGGGTATCACCGCATCGCCGGCTGAGACGTTCCAGTCGTAATATTCTATTCCCATGTCGTGAAGCTCCGAGGCAAATACTTTCATGTCAATGTGGCTCACACGGTTGGAGCTGCCTCCGGGAAATCTGTAATACTTTGATTCCACTCCCGTCACAAGATAAAGAAAATCCTGTAACGAAACCGTATCCTCTTTAAAAGCCTCTTCGCTCTTGTAGACCACCGAATACTCGTGAGTGTTTGAATGCATGCCGAGGGTATGGCCTTCATCCACGATACGGCGGTAGAGTTTTTCATTGTTCCTGCCGTCTTTCCTTATCACAAAGAAAGTGGCTTTGACATTGTATTCCTTAAGTATGTCAAGGATCTGTCCGGTATTGACGCTGGGGCCGTCATCGAAGGTAAGATAAACCCTTCTGAAGCCGTCGTAAAGCTCTTCATCGCCGAGTAACAGAGATTCAACTTCCTCATCGGACATTTTCTCGGAAGTCATCTCACCGGAAGCGGTGTTGTCTTCAGTCTCAGGCTGCGAAGCCAAAGCCGTAACCCCTTCCGCATTGGAGACTACACCTGCCGCTATATTCTCGGCAAATTCCCTCTCACTCTGTGCCTCGAGGTAAAAGTTCAATTCGTCCCTGACCCCGGCCAGTGCCTTCTTAAGTGTCCCGATCCTGGCAATAAGGATCAGACATATTACGAAAAGTACCAGGATCGTCACCGGAAAACCCACAAAAATGATCTTTCTGATCCGCTTGACCCGTTTTTTACGCTTAAGGGATCGTTCTTCCGTGTTTTCCATCTAAAATCGGTCCGTCAAATATTTTATCATAAATCAATACTGTTTAAAAGCAGAAATATTATTTGCGCCGTGCCTTCAACACAGCACAATCCTTGGCGTAGAGCCTGTGTTCTTCTTCGCCGTTTTCAAAGACAAAGCCCTTGGGAGCTACAATGTAAACCTCTTTGTTTCCCTGGTTTTCAATGGAGGCAAAAATCTCGTCTCCCTGTCTTTCAAGACTCTTTACAAGGACCTTGCCCTTGGCTCTTAAGCCTTTGATCGAAGCCTTTTTAAAGTGTTCCGAAACAACAGGGAAAAGCAAAAGCTTTCCGTCGCCCGAATAAACGAACATTTCGTAGACCGCTGCCGTAAGACCCAGGTTTGCATCCATCTGGAAGAGTCTTCCCGGGTTATGCCCCGTAAAGAGGTTCTTAAGAGTAAATACCCTGACAAGTCTGTTCAAGGCAAGGAACCAAAGATTTTCATCCTTAAGCCTTGCGGAAATATTGGCAAGATGTGCAAGACCCCATCCCGAAATGGCATCGACACCGTCAATCAATCTGAAGCCCGCTGCCTTGTGGCAGGCCTGCAAAAGTTCTTCGCAGCCCGGTTTAAGTGCTTCGTTACCCGGAAATACGGGATAAAGATGGGATGAATGTCTGTGATGATAATCATCCTTAAGGTCCTTCTTAAGCCACTCCTTTAAGGCCCCGTCATCATTGATCTCATAGTCGGGAAGAAGGCTTGCTTCTTTTTCCCACTTTTCCAGATTTTCTTTTTCCACGCCCAATTCCTTGCAGGCAAAGATAAGATTTGAGTATACTTCTTTGGCCACAGCCACATCCATGGTGGAATCCACCGCTGCGGGAGAATCGTTGCCCAGAGGAGTGTTTTCCGGAGAATAGGAAGGCGCAAACTCATAGCGGCCCTTTTCGTTGAGAGTCATGAAATCCTCGTAGAAAAGGACAACCTCTTTCCAGTATTCTATGCCGCGGAGAAGCACGTTCTCATCGCCGGTATAATCGTAGTATTCCCTGTATTCCCTTGAAAGCCAGCCTGCCCCCGCAGTCCAGAAGATAAGGGGCCAGTCCATGGAAAAATGTCTGTGTATGCCGTCGGTAGAGGTCCTGGCGCAGCAGAACACGCCTCTGCATCCGTAGTAGCTTGCAGCGTTCTTTTTGAAGTCGGGAATAAGGCTCTCCAGCCAGTCAAAGTAAGCTATCATCTGACTGTTGAGGCCTCCCGGAAGCACCTGCCACATCATCATCTGGACATTTTCGTCCAGTGTATAGTCCGAACTCCAGGGAGGGTTCACCGACCCGTTCCACACGCCCTGAAGATTGGGCGGGAGTTTTCCGAAGGAACAGATCAAAAGATATCTTCCGAAATCCGTCATACGCTCCAGAAGTTCGGCGGGAAGATCCTCCACCGTGCAGTCTGCTTTCAGTTCCTCGTTGGTGCTCTCTTCGTCGGAATCGGAAAAAGAAACCTTTACTTCGTTAAAAAGTTCGCTGTGTATCGCAGCGTTTTCTTTGTACAGCGCATCATAATCGGGAGTAAGGTCATCAAGGGTGCGAAGTACCACCGCTTTGGCGGCTTCGATCCTTGCCTTCCAGGGTGTAAGGGCATAGTACACCAGAAGATAATTTGCTTTTTTGACCTTAAATCCGGCCTCAATGGGAGAAAGAACACCGTCTGTAATGACTCTGGCAGCCGCCAGATACCCCGATTCTTCCTCGCTGTGGGTGGATTCCGCAATAATACGGTCATCCTCCGTAAATATCTTTACACTTTCAATGTGTTTGATCTCTGGATTGTGGGAAAGAAAAATCTTGCCGGAAAAAGGCAGTCCGTCCTTTCTCATCTCAAGGGCCAGTATGTTTCTGCTCCTTGAAACGAAGGACCGTCTGACCACTGAATCACCCTTCTGGGTAAAAGAAACCCTGGACTCCGCAGTCTGAAAATCAAGGACATGCTCATAGTCTTCGAAGGACCTGTCATCAAGATCCAGTCTGATCTCCGCAGCCGTCTCGAAGGGATCTGTCCATACTATCTCGTTAAAGGGACAGCCGTCCTCGGAAAGGCCCATTAAATAATACTCGCAGGCCTCCCTGTATTTGCCCTCGTGCAATAATCTCCTGGTCTCAGCCAGATATTTTGCTCCGTTATAGGGTCTTGAATCGGCATTCTCCGGAAGGGGAAGAAACAGCTCTTCATGGTTCGTGACGATCTTTTCTTCCGTCGGATTACCGAAAACAAGCCCTCCCAGGGTACCGTTACCGATGGGGAACGCTTCGTCCCAGTTAAGGGCATATTCTTTTCTTTTAAGGCCTTTGAATCTCATGTATCAAGCTCCGAAAAGGTATTATTTGGGCTTGCGCCCGCAGAATAAATCTTACCACCCTGCGGCAAATAAAGCAACGCATAGAAGGTGTTTGGGGCATGGCAGTCAGGAAGGTCCGCCTTACCTGTTTTTATCTTTCTTTCCCTTGCGGAACATGAATTTCCGCACTATATTGATGCCCACCTTGTAGGGCCAGGGTCTTAGAGCCTTGTCGGCTTCTTTGAGTTTCTCTCTGATGGGAAGGTTCTGGGGACAGTGCTTTTCACACTTGCCGCACTCTATGCACTGCGAGGCAAAAGAAGGTTCACGGGTAAGTCCCACGGTCTGGGCAAACTGAAATCTTCCCTCGCTCTTTCCTTCCGTATACATGGCATTGTAGCATCTGAAGGTGCCGGGAATATCCACCCCCTTGGGGCAGGGCATGCAGTATCTGCAGCCGGTACAGCCCACCTTTTCACTGGCCTTGATCTCCGCAATGACCTTGTTCAAAACCCGGAATTCCACATCCGTAAAAGAACCTGCTTCGGTTTCGGAAGCGATACGGCAGTTTTCTTCAACCATTTCCACGGAATTCATACCGGAAAGCACCACCGTGACCTCAGGCTGATTGTAAAGCCATCTGAAGGCCCATTCGGCGCCGGACCACCCCTTGCCGCTGTCGGCCATGACTTTCTTTGCGCCTTCGGGAAGCATGTTTACAAGTTTGCCGCCGCGAAGGGGCTCCATGATCACTACGGGGATATGTTTTTCATAGGCGGCTTTAAGTCCGTCCACTCCCGCCTGGGATACCTCGTCAAGATAGTTATACTGGATCTGACAGAAATCCCAGTCATAGTCATTTAAGATCTTTAGGAAATTATCGGTGTTTCCGTGGTAGGAAAAGCCGATGTTCTTTATGATACCGGCTTCTTTCTTTTGCTTTATCCAGTCGATTATCCCAACATCCTTGAGTTTCTCCCACATGGCTACGTCCGTCAGGTGATGCATGAGATAATAATCGATATAGTCCGTGCGCAGCCTTGAAAGTTCTTCGTTAAAGAATCTGTCAAGCCCTGCCCGGTTGTTGATCATGTACTGGGGGAGTTTGGTGGCGATCTTAATCTTGTCCCTTATGTGATTGCGCTCGAAGATCTCGCCGATGGCAGCTTCGCTGCCGGGATAGATATAAGCGGTGTCAAAGTAATTGACTCCCGCTTTGTAGGCGGCCATTATCTCCCGCTCTGCCTTGTCAAGGTCTATGGATCCGCCTTTCTTTGTAAAGCGCATGCATCCAAAGCCCAGCATTGATAGTTTGTTTCCGTACTTGTCTTCCCTGTATTGCATGATGATTCCTCCTTTTTACAGGAAGATTATAATTTATCGGACTGAAGACCCGCAACAATCCGGACCTATTGTTTATCGATTTTTAATATCCGTCTGAAATCAGTCAAAGACATCCGTAAGGGAATGGATATGTCTGGCCACGGGAACGGTCAAAAGAACACGATCCCCTTCTTTGAGAAAAGAATTCCCGTCGGGGATTATGAGTTTGTCTTCCCTGATGATGCCTGATACCAGGATACCCTTCTTTATATTGAATTCCTTGGCCGCAAAGGGTATTCCGAGGGCGTGGAAATCTTTGCCCACACCAAACTCCATGACATCCGCCAGACCCTCAGCCACACGGTAAAAGCCGTAGTAGCGCCCCAGGTTTCTCTGGTCATGGTGCTCTGAGCGGTTTCTTATGAGGTGAAGTATCTTAAGCACCGACAGTTCCGTAGCCGATGCGGTGATATCGATATTGACCCTGTGAAGAAGGCGCACATGGCTCTGTTTGTCAACGCTTGAGATCACACAGGGCACCTTCTTTGCCCAGGCAAACATACTGACCACAAGGTTTGTCTCATCGCTGCCCGTAAGGGAAATAAGGGTTCCCACACCCTCAAGCCCTTCTTCCTCAAGGATATCCGTTATATCTCCCTGGGAACAAAGAACATTGGCCCTGGGAAATCGGTTTAAAAGATATCTGCAGCGGTCTGCGTCGGTCTC
This sequence comes from Lachnospiraceae bacterium, assembly GCA_016280465.1. Lineage (GTDB taxonomy): Bacteria > Bacillota > Clostridia > Lachnospirales > Lachnospiraceae > UBA1258. The sequence continues at coordinate 18,628 of JAEEGT010000206.1, forward strand.
GATGATCTTTACCTCCCTGCCCTCCGCAAGAAGCCTCGACGTAAGATATTCGCCGGTAAGATCGCAGCCCACCATGCAGACCTTTCTCGCGGAATCTCTGACGATACCCAGAGTCTCCATGACTTCGTCGAGATTCTCTTCCGCCGCGGAAACCGTAAGGATATCTCCTTCTTCGATCACGAAACGGCCGTCGGGAATTATAAGCTTCTCGCCGCGGATCACGGTGTTTATCAGCATGTTTTTACAGATGTTGTTCCTGATGTCCGCAAGGCTCTTTCCCGCAAGGGAAGACTCCCTGAGTACGCTCAGATCAAGAAGGGTGACCGTGTCGTTAAAGATACCTTCAAGTTTCACAAAACCGGGAAGTCCCAGGTTTCTGTGTATCTCATCCGCCAGGTCTTCAGCGGGACGGACTATATAATCGATGCCGTACTCTTTCCTTAACCTGCCGATATCCGATGTCAGGTCCTTCATCTGCAGACGGCTGACGGTCTTTGATGCCCCAAGATTCCGGGCCTGCATGCAGCTTAAAAGATTGACCTCGTCGATATGGGTAAGGGCTATAAAGAAATCCGCCCCTTCGGCTCCCGCCTTTAACAAGGTTTCATGGGAGGCGCCGCTTCCCACTACACCGCCAACGCTGTAAAGATCCGTTATCCTGTCCACAAGGGCGCTGTCCTTGTCTATAACGGTGATATCGTGTTCTTCCTGGGAAAGTGCTCTCACAAGGGTGATCCCGGCTTCGCCGAGGCCCACGATTATAATCTTCATACTCTTCCTTTCTTTTGCCTTAGGAGTTTGTGCTTTTCAAGGCTCTTATATACTTTGCCGACGGTCAGTCCCTGGACCAGTACGGTAAAGAAAATGGATACATAGGTGACATTTATGAAAATATTGTATACCTCGGGGGAAAGATACTCTTTGGTCCCCATGGCAAGTGCCAGTGAAAGACCACCCTTTAATGCGGCCCAGGTCATAAGGGTCACAAATTCGCCGAGACTGTAGTTCCCGGGAAGATGCTTTCCCGTCATCACGCTGCTCATAAGTACTCCCACCGCTCTTGAAACCACCAGAACGACTACTGCGGCGGGAAGCAGTATATAAAAGTTTTCGCAGATATTAACATCCAGCACCAAAAGACCTATCATCACAAAAAGAACGGCATTCAGGATGCTTTCCAGTATCTCCCAGAAGTCCCTGTAATAATCCTTGGGATCCACCACAACGACCCTTCGCTCCATTTTGTCCATCTTGTAGGAGAAATACATGCCGCAGACCACCGAGGCTATGACTCCGGAAAAGCCCATGTGCTCGCAGATAACGTATACAAGGGAAACATTGAGAAGTGAGATCAGGATATATCTTACGGGATCCTTGGTAAGCTTCATGAGCCTGAACATAAGGAACGAGACTCCCAGAGCAACGGCAACGGCTCCAAGCACCTCACGCCCGATAAGCACAAAGAAGTTGCTTTTACCGCTGTTTACAACTATGGACCTTACAAAGATAAACAGGGTTACGCCGGTTCCGTCATTGAACAGGGATTCATTTTCTATAACGGAGCATACGCTTTTGGAAAGGCCGATCTTGTTTAATATCCCCGTGGCCGCAATGGGGTCCGTGGGGCTGACCACACATCCCAAGAGGATGCAAAGCCAGATATCAACGGGTATGTGCAAAAGAAGGGCCAGCAAATAGAAAAGCCCGCCGTAGGCAAAGGATGAGATCATGGTGGAAAGAAGGGCAAGCAGGCATATGGGGCGAAGGTTCTGTTTAAACTTGCCCATATTTACCTTGCTGGCTCCCGCAAAGAGCATGAAGCAAAGGACACCGTCCATGAGATATTCTTCGAACCCGAAACTTCCGAGGCCGTTAATGAACTCGGCGATATCTCCTTCGGGAAAGAAAGCTCTCACGGCCAGTAAGATCAAAGCTATGATAACCGTAAAAAGAACAAGCGCAATATCGCTCTGAAGCCTGAAGATGCGCTCGTTCAGTATTCCGATAAACACTATCACCGCAAGGATGATTATCAAAAATAAAAGAATGCTCATGACGTCCCTCTATGTCATTTTTTCCATTATACCGCGATTGATAAAAAAAGAACAGCCGCCATTCGAAAGGAATAACGGCTGTTAATATGGCATTTTAACAAAGATAACCTTAAAGGATCATCTCTTGGAAAGAACGTCCTTCTCGTATCTTAAAACTTCATCGAACCATTCGGGACCGGAAACAACACCTGAGCGTCTGCAGTACTCATCCCATACATCTCCGAAGGGAAGCGTCTTCATTTCTTCCTGCCATACCATGAGTTCTGACATGCGAGCTTCGTTCTGAAGCTTCTTAAGAGTTTCATTGGGAAGGAGCATGGCATTGAGGAGTGCCTTCTGCCAGCTTCTGAAGCCCACTGCCCATGCACCGATACGGTTGATGCTTGCATCGAAATAGTCAAGAGCCATGAATACTCTGTCAAGAGCGTTGTTTCTGACGATCTCCTTGGCCATTTCCTTAGTCTCGTCATCAAAGAGTACCACATGGTCCGAATCCCATCTTACGGGACGGGTGATATGAAGAGCTATCTCCTTAAAGAAGCAAAGGAGTGCGGGGATCTTATCGGATACCACTTCCGTGGGATGATAATGACCGTTATCCATAAGAGGAAGCACACCGTCGTGGCTTGCTGCAAAGCTTAACGTAAACTCCGCACTGCCGGTGGTGTAGGATTCAACACCGATACCGAATACCTTGGACTCAACGGTAACCTTTACAAGGTTCTTGTCAAAGGGCTGCTTTAAGATCTCTTCGATGGATTCCTTGTAAAGCATTCTGGGGGTCATGCGGTCTGCGGGGATATCCTTAAAGCCGTCACCGGTCCAGATGTTCATTACACAAGGAATTCCGGTTTCTTTTGCAAAATATTCGGAAATACGGATACAAGCCTTGCCGTGCTCGATCCAGAAACGTCTGGTCTCGGCATCGGGGCTTGAAAGGGTAAGTCCGTCCTTAACCTTGTCATGGGAAAAGAAAGTGGGGTTAAAATCGATACCCATGTTGTGCTTCTTGGCAAACTCCACCCACTTTGCAAAGTGCTTGGGCTCGATCTTGTCTCTGTCAACGAATTCGCCCTTTTCGAAAATGGCGTAGCAGGCATGAAGGTTTAACTTCTTGGTACCGGGAGTAAGTTTGATGACTTCCTCCATATCCGCCATAAGTTCTTCGGGAGTGGTGGCCTTGCCGGGATAATTACCCGTGGTCTGTATTCCGCCGGTAAGGGGGCCGTCATGGTCAAAGCCTATAACGTCATCACCCTGCCAGCAATGAAGTGAAACAGGGATGTTCTTAAGCTTTTCGATGGCTGCATCCGTATCCACACCGTACTTTTTGTATCTTTCTTTTGCTGCTTCGTAATTGGTCATGCTATCCTCCTAGTATTCCTTTATCTCAAAGGAATCAAAGACCATGGTCCTTGCCTCCCTAAGATCCGTAAGTTCACCCTCGGCCAGCATCTGTGCCAGGATGTTTCCGATGGCCGTAGCCTCGGTGGGACCTGCATAAACCTTAAGTCCCGTATATTTTGCCGTAAGTCTGTTTAAATAATCGGCGTTGGAGCCTCCGCCCACAACATTGATGGCGGAAAACTTCTTGCCCGTAACTTCGGACAGTTCCTTAACGGTGTCACGGTAGCAAACCGCCAATGAATTGTAGATCACACAGGCAAGCTCGTAAATGCCCTCGGGAACCTGCTGCCCCGATTCCCTGCAGGCTTTCTTAACTTCCTCAGTCATGCTCTTGGGAGAAAGAAACCTTGAATCGTTGGCATTGACTATGGATGCGATGGTGGCTTTGGAAGCTCCCTCACAGATCTCTCCGTAAGAAAGGGCTCCCGCCAGTTCCTTGCGCACGGACTGGATCATCCAGAGTCCCATGATGTTCTTTAAGTATCTGAAACGGTAATCGTAACCGCCCTCATTGGTAAAGTTGCGCTTTCTTGACTCTTCGGAGCAGTCTGCCTTTAAAAGTTCCGTTCCCATCAACGACCAGGTGCCGGAGCTTATGTACAGGGTGTTCTCCGCATTGACGGGAACCGCCATGACAGCCGAACCCGTATCGTGGGTGGCGGGAAGGATAACCTTTGTGTCAAAACCAACTTCGGCTTTGACTGCCGCGCTTAAGTTCCCAAGATAGGTTCCGGGCTTACTGATCTTTTGGAATATCTTCCCCGGAAAACCCAGCTTGTGGATGAGTTCAAAGTCCCAGTCTTTGGTTTCGGGATCCACCAGCTGTCCCGTGGTGGCATTGGTATATTCCTGCGCCTTGACCCCTGTAAGAAGGAAATTGAAATAATCAGGGATCATCAGCATTGCTTCGGCTCTTTCAAGGTACTCGGGATGCTTAACTTTTAAAGCCATAAGCTGATAAATGGTGTTAAAGGGCTGCTTCTGGATCCCCGAACGCTCATAGAGCTTATCCTCGGGAATGGCCTTATAAACTTCCGCGTCCATTCCTTCGGTCCTTGAATCCCTGTAGGCCACTGCGTTGCCGATCTTTTGGTCCTTATTGTCAAGAAGCACGAAATCCACGCCCCAGGTGTCTATACCCATGGTTGCGGGGATCTTCCCTGCTTTCTTGCAGGCCTTGAGCCCGTTCTTTATCTCGGTAAAAAGAAGGTCCGTATCCCAGATTAGTTCTCCGTCCTTCTCCACGTTACCGTTTGCAAAACGATAGACCTCTTCAAGTTCGATCTTACCGTTTTTAACACAGCCAAGGATATGTCTTCCGCCGGAAGCACCTATATCTATGGCAAGATGATATCTGTTCATGTAATAAATACCCCGTAAAATTTTTTAAAGAAGATAAATGGGAAGTTCATCCGCGATGGTGTAGATCTTCTGTCCCGTAACCGCAGGGGTCTTGCCCTCGGGTTTCTTTACAGTCTTTACCGGTGCTGCCTTCTTAGCTGCAGGCTTTTTCGCAGCGGGTTTCTTTGCCTCAGCCTTTACGGTTTCGGTCTTTTTGGTTTCCGCTTTCTTAGCTGCGGGCTTCTTAGTCTCAGGCTTCTTGACTTCAGCCTTCTTAACTTCGTCCTTCTTTGCCTCGGTCTTTACCGGTTCAACTCCGGCCGCTTTGGCTGCTCTTTTGATACTTCCTGCTCCTACCGGCATAGTCTCATTACCTCCTTGGATAATTCCATGTACTCCGCGCCGCTCCTGGCGCTTTTCTTGTAAGCTGCCACAGGCATACTGTTGTCCTGGGCCCATTCAACTTCACTGTCTATCCTGATAACGGTATCAAATACCCTGACACCGGGTGTTGCTTTGAGATTTTCAAGAGTCTGCTTGTAATAATTCTTTCGGGTGTTGACCTTGGTGATGAGTATTCCAAGAAGCGAAAGGGAGTCGTTAAACTCTTTGGCGCTCTCTAAAAACTCAAACATGTTGGCCACACCGAAAAGTCCCCAGGGGCTTGCCTCCACCGGCATGATCACATAGTCGGAAGCCGTCAGTATGTTCAATACAAGGCATCCCAGTGTAGGGGGTGAATCTATAAGGATATAATCGTATCTTTCGCTCTCGATGACAGGAGCCAGGCCCTTTGCAAGGCAGAATTCTCTTTCTTTTTCCTTGAAGAGTTTGAATTCCATACTGCTCATAAGAGTGGATGAAGGGATGATATCAAGACCTTTGTAAGCGGTCTTTACTATACAATCTTCAAAGGGAAGCCTGTCCGTAACGGCACGGTAGATATTGCAGCTGCCGCTTGCAAACTCCATGACCTTTTCTTCATCAAAGAAAGAAAGGGTCAGGTTCATCTGCATGTCGGCATCCACCAGCAGGACCTTTTTACCCTTTAAGGAAAGGGAATAGCCCACATTGGCCGCAGCCGTAGTCTTCCCGCTCCCGCCCTTATTGTTGGCAAATGCGATAACTTTGGTCTTATTCGGCATAAATCAATTCGATCCCCGATTCTTTAAAAAACTCTACCCATTCTTCGGAAGGCTTTACATCGGTAACAACAGTGTCGATCCTTGACACCTCGCAGATCTGTGAAAAAGCGATCTGGTCGAATTTGGAACTGTCAACCGCAAGGATGTGCATCTTGGAAGAGTCTAACATTGCGCTCTTGACCTGGGAAAACAGTTCGTTACCGTCCGTAAGACCCTTCTTCATGTCAAGTCCCTTACAGGAGATGATGGCTTTGTCCGCATTGAAGGAAAGCACGCTGTCAGTTGCCCTTGCCCCCACCAATGCAAGATAATTCTCTCTCATGGTGCCGCCTGTGGAAATGATATCCCAGCCGGAAACATCGGCAAGTTCGGTAAGTACCTCTATGGAATTGGTGATGACCGTCAGGCGCTTTTTGGATCTCAAAGCTGAGGCGATGGCAACTCCCGTTGTTGAAGGATCGATGAACACATGATCACCGTCTGCAACGATATCTGCGATCATTGCGGCGATCTTTCTTTTACCGTCCATGTTCCGTTTCTTACGGATGGAAAAAGGCATGTCCACGCTGTTACTCTCGTTTAACACAGCGCCGCCGTAACCCTTGATGGCAAGGCCTTCCTTGTCAAGTTTGTCAAGATCCCTTCGGATGGTTTCCTCGGAAACGTCAAAAAGGGCGCTCAGTTCACTGACCACCACTTTCTTTTCTTCCTGAAGTTTCTCAAGGATCAGATTCTTTCTTTCGGCAGCTAACATATGGGTGCCTCCTATAAGATTTTGGTCCAGAGTTGTTTATCGGGATTTGCGATGACTGAGGAATCTAAGAACATCCCGCTCTCTCCCAC
>JAEEGT010000004.1 GCA_016280465.1 Lachnospiraceae bacterium
ATACTTCACCCGCACCGGGAACGTCATTAAGACCGAGTATCTCAACCGGAATGGAAGGTCCTGCCGTCTTGACATTCTTACCCTTGTCATTGATCATGGCACGAACTTTACCGTGACATGCACCTGCGGATATAAAGTCTCCGACCTTTAAAGTACCCTTTTGTACGAGTACGGTCGCCACGGGACCTCTTCCCTTGTCAAGCTGAGCCTCGATAACGATACCTCTGGCTTTACGCTTGGGATTTGCCTTTAATTCAAGTATGTCGGCCGTTAAGAGGATGGTCTCCAAAAGATCATCGATACCGTCGCCCTTCTTGGCTGAAATATTAACAAATTCGGTAGATCCGCCCCAATCGGTCGGTATAAGTTCGTACTCGGTGAGTTCCTGCTTAACCTTCTCGGGATTGGCTTCGGGTTTATCTATCTTGTTGACCGCAACTATTACTTCTACACCTGCGGCCTTTGCATGGTTGATGGCTTCAACCGTCTGAGGCATGACACCGTCATCCGCTGCGACTACCAAAACTGCGATATCCGTAGAATTGGCACCGCGCATACGCATAGCGGTAAACGCTTCGTGTCCGGGAGTATCAAGGAATGTGATATCTCTGTCTTTTACATGTACCGTATATGCACCGATAGCCTGCGTGATACCGCCGGCCTCACGGTCTGTAACCTTTGTCTTACGGATGGCATCAAGAAGAGATGTCTTACCGTGATCGACGTGACCCATTACACAGACAACGGGAGGTCTTGAAACCATGTTCTCTTCGGACTCTTCGTCTTCTTTTAACAGCTCTTCGATAACATCGACTTTGACCGCATGTTCGCAGATGATCTCGTATTCGATGGCGATATTCTCGGCGTCTTCAAATGAGATCTCGGAGTTAACGTTTACGATCTGACCCTGCAGGAACAGTTTCTTTACGATCTGAGCGGGCTGGATCTTCATCTTGTCCGCAAGTTCCTTGATGGTTATGGTGTCATCGATGGTGATCGTCTTGATGACTTCCTCTTCTACCTCGGGCTTTTTCTCGGGTTTGATGAACTTACCGGTCTTACGCTTCATTGCAAGCGTTTCTTCGTCGTCACCCATTAAGAAATCGCGGTTTTTACGTGTATCCTTTTCCTGATTTCTGCGGCGATCGGACTGTTTCTTTTCGCTTTCCTTGGAATCGTAATTCTTATTCTTGTATTTGTCGTCTCTTCTGTCGGAACCCGGCCTCGATCCGCCCGATGCGGGAGCTGCGCCGGGCCCTGCAAATGAAATTCTGGATCCGCCTGCCTGAGGACGCTGTCCCTGGCCCTGAGGACGGTTCTGTCCCTGTGCGGGACGCTGTCCGGGAGTTCTGTCTCTTCTGTCGGCTCCCTGTGCCGGTCTTGGTGCAACACCGCCCTGAGTCTGAGGTTTTTCCGTCCTTTCAGGCCTCTTGGTTCGGATATCGGACAAAAATACCTTCTTGGGCGCATTGGTCTGATTGGAGGTATTTTCGGTATTTTCAACATTTTCCTGAGGTCTTTGCTCTTTTACGGGTTCATCGGGCACGTTGTTGTGCACTCTGTTCATTGCATCGGGACGAACCTTGATAAGTCTGGGTGTAGCATAATCACTGCCCGAGATCGTATGTGAATCTCCGGGGCGACGCGCAGGCTGACTCTGACCTTGAGGACGGGGCTGTCCGGGACGGGGACCCTGGCCCTGAGGACGGTTCTGTCCCTGTGCGGGACGCTGCCCGGGCATATTGGAATTATGCGGGTTGCTGACCATTATTATCTTCTTTTTCTTAACGGGTTCGGGATTTGCCGCAGGTTTTGCAGCCGGCTTTGCCGCTTCGGTTTCCGCAGGCTTTTCTGCCTTTACGGGCTTCCCTGCTTCCGTTTTGGGAGTTTCGGTCTTAACCTCTTTTTCCTTTACGGGAGCATTTTCCTTGGCCTCGGTCTTTTTGGGGGCCGCTTTTTCTAAAGGTTTTGAAGCGCCTTTTGAAAACTCGCCCTTTACAAGATTTATCGCTTCATCCTCTATTGAGGACTGTGCAGCCTTGACTTCAATACCTTTTCCGTTTAAAAAGGCAATGATGTCTTTGGATTGTATATCTAATTCTTTTGCTAACTCATGTACTTTCATTTTTGCCATTTCTGTTTCAGTCCTCCGAATTATTCTCAAGCTGTTTAAAGAGTTTTATGATCGATGCGGCAAAGCCTTCATCACAGACTGCCGCTGATGCTGTCAGTTCCTTGCCGATCGCATTCGCAAGTTCCGTACGCGTCGAATATTCTATGATCGGAACCTCGTAATATTCACACATGTCGTGAAATCTTTTTTTGGTATTTCCCGATGCGTCGCCTGCGATCACTACAAGGCAGGCCTTCCCGTTCTTTACTGATTCTTCCACCGAGAATTCACCGCATTTTAATTTTCCGGCCTTTCTTGAAAGGCCAAGCATAGACAAAAGCCTGTTATTCAATACTTTTGTACTCCTCTTTCAAACTCTCATACACG
>JAEEGT010000207.1 GCA_016280465.1 Lachnospiraceae bacterium
CCTTTAATTCGTAAGCGTGTTCTTTTTCTTGAAATTCATAGAGTCCCGTATAGACCTGGTCTCTGCGGGCATCCATCAAAGGGCACACCAGTTTGTCGGTTCCGTAAAGATTGAAGGCCAGAGCGTCCGTTGTAAAAACTTCCGCGATGGGAATATTAAGAGCCAGTCCCAACCCCTTGGCTGTGGCGGATCCGATCCTCAGACCCGTAAAGGATCCGGGGCCCTTAGCAACTGCTATGCAGTCCACTGTCTTAAGATCAAGCTCCGTCATGCGGGAAATTTCATCAAGCATGGGAACCAGGGTCTGTGAATGAGTTTTTTTGTAATTGACGGAGTTCTCCGCAACTATGCAGTCATCCTCAAGGATGGCAACGCTTGCGGTAAGCCCCGAACTGTCTATTCCAATAACTTTCATGATTTCTTTTTCTTTCGGTAATTGATACGAACCTAAGCCGTATCATTCAAATTCGGTAATTGTGATCTTGCGGTAATCAAAGCCCTTGTCAAGATCCTTGGATATTTCTATACGGGTGTGCTTCTTTGGAATTATACCCTTAATCAGATCGGCCCACTCTATAAAGCATACGCCGTCGCCGTAGAAATAATCATCCGCACCGATTTCGTCCATCTCGGATTCATCCCCGATGCGGTATACATCGAAATGGTAAAAAGGGATGCGTCCTTCTTCATATACCTGAAGGATTGTGAAGGTAGGGCTGTTGATTGGCTCTCTGATATCAAGGCCTGCTGCCACTCCCTGTGTAAGAAGTGTCTTGCCCACACCAAGGTCTCCGATAAGGGTATAAACCTCACCGGGCTTAGCTTTGGCTCCTATTTTTCTTCCTAATTCAAAGGTCTCATCGGGACCGTGGGATTCAATCTGTTCGATGCTCATAGATAATATATTCTATAACGACGTAACTGTATTTGCAATCAGAGATATTATAACATAGAATTTCCCTCAAAAGATACAGAATTAAGGATTCGTGCGCATGTTTTTTTCGCGTCCGCATTTGATTTGAAGAGGCAAAAAGAATATAATGATGCAGACAAAGAACCCGGAAACCGAAAAGGAAGCGCATATGACCCTTCTTCCCAAAACAATTTCAGGAACCGTTACCCACGGCAAGGGCCTGGGCCACGATTTCGGTGTGCCCACCGCCAATATAATACCCCGCGAAAACATCGAGGGGCTTTCTTTCGGTGTCTACTATTCTCGTGTTACCATTATCAATAATCCCGGAAACAACGGTTCAGGCAACGACAGTCCTTGCATCGAAATTGCCGGCGAAGGTGCTTCCTTCAATGCCATCACCAATCTCGGCAAGCGCCCAAGCGTCAATGACGGCGAGGTCGTCAATGCGGAGAGTTTCATATATGACTATCAAGGAGACCTCTACGGAAAGGAAATAAACGTGACACTGTTGGAATTCAAACGCCCCGAGGAGCGTTTTGCATCCCTCGAGGCGCTGTTTGATAAGATTCATAAGGATATTGAGGATGGAAGAATGCATTTCAAAGAATAAACGCAACACGAATAAATATAATTCGGTTGAATTCAGAATTAGTGTTCCGAATCAGAGATAAACAGATTCATAAAACGAAAGAAAGCAACCGCCAGGCCAAAGGTTAGTTGCTTTCCTTAAGAAACTATTAACCAAGGCGAACCGTTTGCTTTACGGTAATGCCTTTCTTATTGAGTATTTTACCTGCAAACTCCCAACATGTCAAGGACGGTAGGTTATCTTTAATGGCCTTTCTTTACTTCAGGTTATAATCAAGCACACTCTTAAGCACGTAGTTACTCATCCTCTCAAGGGGCATGTTGAACTTCTGATCATCAAAAAGCAACGCAACCGCAAAGAGATTTGCTTCATACTCAATATCATTTACGATAGTATCGTATGTACCGCCAAAGCGGTTAACACCGGCTTCGTGAAGCAACGCGTGTCCAAGTTCATGAGCGCAAAGAACCTGGCGGCCCTTGCTGCTGTCACAGCCCACAATCGAAATAATGGTGGGGTACCCGTTAGCTTTAATGATATAGGCCCCGGCTCTCTCTCCGGGTGTAAAAAGAACCTGCATACCCAGATGCTCTGCGATCTTGAGCGCATCCTTGCCCCAGTTTCTACGGATATCCTTAGCAAATCTTATGATCTCGTCCGTTCTCTTGTTGCTCATTCATAACCCCTATTTTTTGTATTTGTAGCTCACAAGTTTAAGCTGTGAAAGAATCTCATTGGCAAACTCTACGATAGTCTTATCGTCCATAGACTCAATATCGTAGCCGCCGTAAGCAGCCAGTACGGGCATCTTGAGCATAAAAGCCATTGCCTGCTCCGCATTGGCAAAAGAAGCCGGTAACTCTTCACCTTCGGCAGGTGCACCGTTCCCCATGAGTTCGCTGGTGGTCACACCATAAATCGTGCAAAGTTTATCGATAACATCTATTGGGATCTTACTTATGGACGAATTCTCATATCTGTACAGAGTAGATGGTGAAACGTCCAATTTCTTCGCAACCTCTTCCACCAGTAAACCTCTGGACATGCGTATCGCTTTTATTTTTTCTCCGATATTCATAGAGTACCTCCGTCTGCAATATAAGATTATCACAGTATTGGCATATTTGCAAAGTATTTTTGCATTTCTGCAAAATTCCTGTTGACGCGATGGCAACCCCGTGCTATTCTCAACTTGTATCCGATTCGCATTTTTGCGAATCAAACGATGCGATTTTGCAAAGGAGACCGGCTTATGCTTGAGATCATATCAACAGAACCTGCCGTAAAAGCGCCAAATATCTACATAGTAGGGATAGGTGGTGCCGGAAACAATGCCGTAGAACGCATGATTGAAAACGGAAATAAAAATGTTAAATTTGTCGCCATAAACACAGATATGCAGGTGCTTTATACCTGCAAAGCCGATACAACCCTGCAGATCGGCAAAAAACTAACCGGCGGAAACGGTGCCGGAGCGGATCCCCTTATCGGTGAAGCTGCAGCAGAAGAAAGTAAGAATGACATAAAAGAACTCCTTGGCGATGCGGATATGGTGATCCTCACCTGCGGTCTGGGTGGCGGCACAGGTACCGGCGCAATACCCGTGATAGCCAAACTATGCAAAGAATCGGGAATTCTCACTTTAGCGGTCGTGACTCTTCCTTTTTCTTTTGAAGGCTCATCACGTGTAATGACGGCAAACACAGGTCTTGAAAAGCTCAAAAACAACGTTGATACGCTTTATGTGGTGCCAAATGACAGGCTTCTTGAGATAAATGATGAGGATATCGAGCTGGAAAATGCCTTTCTTTTTGCGGACAATATCCTGAAGTACACCATCGAAGGAGTCACCAACATAATCTTTAACAAGGGCATAATAAACATAGATTTTAACGATCTGAAGACGACCTTGAAAGATAAAGGTCTCGGGCACCTTGGAATCGGCATAGCATCAGATTCAAGACACCTGATCGATGCTGTCAAGGACTCCATTGAATCTCCTCTCTTAAATACAACGATTGCAGGGGCCACCAACATTTTACTAAACACCAGCGGACGCTTGAAAATGCGCGAGATAAACGAAGCCATCCAGTACCTTAAGGATATTGTGGGTGAAAGTTGCAAGATAATATGGGGAACAGTTTCCGGAGATTCAAAAGATTCCGATGATAAATCCGTGGTCACACTGATCGCTACCGGCTTGAAAGAGCCGGCTTTATCAAAGACAAGCCTGTCCTTTCAGGCCGTTCTTCCCACCGTTTCACAGACGGCAAAGCAACATCGCAGGGTCGCTCCTTCATCTCTTGACATAATCTCACTTCGTGAGGTCCCACCCATAAAGCCCACCTGTGAATCCGCTGATTTTGTTTTTCCGGAGTTTTTGAAGAGGTCTCGGACATGATAAAAAAAGAGATGTGCAAAAATATGCACATCTCTTTCCTCTGCTAAAACACATTCAGTTACCACGTCGCGATCTACTCAATTCCCACAATATATCCCGAAATATAATTGGTATACATGTCATCTGTAGCCTGTTCGTAACGGGTTCCCTCGTAATCCTCCAAAAATCCGCTGTATGTCTTGTACACTTCACCGGTCTCACTGTCGTAAACGCGATCGTATCCGAGCATAGCATCGCTTCTCTTCTCGGAAATAAGATCGTAAGTACTCTGTCTTGCTTCCCAACCCGAAGTTATCATGTCGGAAATCTCATTATAGATCTGTGTATTGGCGGCAAAGGCTTCCATGGTGGTCTTTTCCTGCTTGTAATAAGCATCCCTGTACGCATCCGTATAACTCAAGGATGCCAGGCAGCGACTCAGGATTGGCTCCCATTCCGCGAATTCCTCCGTCGGAGCACTGTAAAAAATTGTGGAATAGAAATATCCGGGCATAAGGTCCATTTTCGATACGTCGGTCCAGTGGGCCATGAAAATACCCTGTATTTCTTTTCCCTCATCGTTAATGTAAGTTCCGCGAAGTACATCTCCGCCGAGGACTGCTTCTCCGAAGTTTTCGATAACGGTAAAATCGTTCATATGCCGAAGGGGCAGATAGGAAAAAGCACTGGAATCCACAAAGTGATTGAAACACTCATATAATCCTGCGGTACACTGCTGTTCCTTTTTATCCAGGTACGGAAACATAGCCCAGATTTTACCGTAGAAAGCTGCTTTTGACTGCGTCTTGTATGCTTTTTCGGTTTTAAACCAGCCGGATCCCATGTTGATCATAATCTGTCTGTCCGGAACCTCAGGGTCCTGTACCAGAATCGTGTATGCACCGGGATCCGCAGTACTGTAATAGCTCCACCACTCCTCGGGAGTGTCCATGGTATGCCATTCGGCGTCCACATGTTTTAACTTAACTTTCTCAGATAAGGGAGGTTCGATAATAACCTTCTGGACGTTACTCTTGGAATCCCCGGGATTTTGTACATCCTTGCCGGTGTTACCTGCAATTTCGGTTGTATAGTTACGGGCGGCATCATCCAGAACAGCCAGAGTCTCGTCTCCCTCGCCTTTGATGTACTTGGCCGTGTACTCCATGTACGTGCCGAATTTATCCGCTTCAAAAAGACGAAGAAGGATTACTTCCGTGTCCTGAACAAGATAATGATATTCTGTTCCGACAATCTTCTTTCCGCCTACGGAATACTCTTTCGTTTCCCCGACTTCAACCAGTCTGTCTCCGTATTCCTGCTGCATGGACGGGGTAAAATAGTCCGCAAAATATGTTTCGGGAGTGTAGGAAGTCTTTGCAACACGGAACATCAGGACATAAGGAATGTATCCCTTGGTATCCGTGTAGATTGAGAGTCCGTTTGAATCACTCCATTCATACTCATAATCTTCGGGAATATAAGTACCGAATTCCTGCTTTTCGGAAAAAGCAAACTGATATCCTTCCCACTCATCTTTCGTTGGCTCCGCAGAAGTCTTTTTTTCTTCCGTGGAAGTCTTTTGAAGCGAAGGCACTGAAGTTTTTGTTTCATTCCTGCCGGCTGTGCTGTCGACAGAA
>JAEEGT010000208.1 GCA_016280465.1 Lachnospiraceae bacterium
GGGATAGGCACTCTATGAAGCTAACCGCGTAGTCAGCTTTTTTCTTGTCGTAGTATGAATCCTTGGCCATAAACTTGGTAGGAACATACTTCTTTAACTTCCTCATGGCCATGTAGGTATCTCCTAAAATAAGAAACACCCACGAGAAAAAGGCTGATGCTTCAGCCGCTTTCTCTTAGGTGCTTCCTTAGTTGTACTGGTCCAGGCAGATGCTATAAGCGATCATCGTAGCCTTGTCGTTCTCGTCTGGTTCAACATCCCAACCGCGGTCGTAATTCACAACCGTCTGGCCGTCTATCGTGATGCGTAGCTTGCTGATCTTGCCGCCGTTAATCCCGAACTGACTTCCTTCGTCGTAAGCCTTAACCCAGTAGTGTGCAATTTTCGTCTCGTCCTTGTTTACCGGTATCCCGATGGTTCCTTCGTGCCACATTTTCCTGCCCTCCTTAAAATGCTATGGTCTGTCCGCTAAGTATGTCGACCACCTTGGTTCCGGGGCCGAAGGCTGCTCTCATCTCGCGTTTTTCTTCTTCGCTGTAGCCTTCTCTTTCTCTGAATTCCTTGTAGGCTTTTATCGATTCGCTTACTTCTGCGTTCCTAGCGGCTTTTGTTGCTTCAGCATTTGCCTTGTCGGTTATCATCAGAAGTTTCTCAAGCATGTCGTCCATCAAAACTCTTCCGATCCTGTTTTTTGCAACTCCGGCTTCGTCTATGGTGATCTGGCCAGCTTCGAATTCTACCCTAACCCTTGCAAGTCCCTTCTCGGCTTCCTTCTTCCAAAACTCGCCTAATGCTCCGCTAAGTTCCTGCTCAAATCTTGTCATTTCTTTGTCCTCCGTGTTTTCTTTGTTTTCCCTTTCGGTATGTGTATATTCGCTCTACTTCCGGAATATATCCAGTATATTCGGCGCATATAGTACACAATGTTTTGAAGGACATTTTGTGTAGTTTATGGCAAAAGAAAACAGCCTACCTTTCGATAAGCTGCTCTCCGAAGTGCTATGTTGGTTTAATCGTCGCACCAGCCGTAGCTTTCGCCGTCCAGGATCCCGATATCATACTTCTTATTCTTCCGGTTACGGGAGGAAGTACGTGCCTCGTTTTCTTTCCTGGCTTTGTAGGCTTTGCTATTAGGATTGTTCTGATTAGCATAATCCTTAAGCTGGGCCGGGGTATGGGTTTTCCCGGATACACCTTTTGATTTAGCCATGCCGTCTCCTTTCTCCATAGTATCCTTGGGTAAAGATGCAAATGATGGTCGGCCACCTAAGGACCCTCTTTAAACCTTACGCTGATGCTTACGAACAGTGATCACAAAAGCATCTATTGCATTTCTTTTTTACCACCTATGGTCGGAGCTTAATTCTCATCATGCCTATGTCCGCTTGGCATACAAGAATCAGGCAACTTCATTATAGCAGCTCTATTCAGTTTTCACGATAATTTTTTGCAAGAGTCCTCGCCATAAACAACGCTTAAGTCTGAGCCGTTATCCCAGTGGACCATGATGGATCCGGTATCATCAACTCCATATACCGTACCCTGGGTTCCGATTACCGGAGCGTGTGGATCATCCATACAGGTAAGCTCCACCCGGCATCCAACCGGGTAGGACTCTCTTACTTTTTTTACCGTCTCTCTGCTCGGGAAGTTCATACTCTCACCCCTTTCTGGCCGCTCTTAAATGCTGCGGATCCTGAGAGGTTTGAAAGAAGAACCTTCCTGGTTTCTTTGTACTCATCGCCAATAAAACCTAGTCGTAAAAGGAAGCATCTGAACTCGTACTTTTCGTTTATGATGTCCTTTGGCTTTACCGATATACGCTTCTGCGTTATCGCCATCTGGCCAAGGGCTGCAACAAACTCGGTGTAGGCTTTTATCGCCATGCTTGTTCCTGCTTTAAACCAGGGGAAGATGACCTTCTCATCTTCAAGCCTTAGGTCAAGGCTCTCGCATTCGAGCGCCCTTTTTATAAGCTCGCCCTTTCCTTCAATGATGCGGCGCAGGTTCTCGAGTGCTTCGTCATCAAAGTTTTCTCTCGGGAGTGAAATCTCGATTCCGTCTACCTTCGGGTCATTGTCTACCGGCTCAGGAATTACGAGCTTGGGTTTCTTTGTTACCTTGCCGTCGAGTTCATATTCAAATCCGGCTGCCTTGATCGCGTCAAGAAGGTCTGCCGCATCCGCGTCTTCCCAGTTAAGGGCCGCATTCCTGTCGAGCTCGTAAGGGCCAACGGTGTAACTACATCTCGGAACCTTGTTATAAACCGCTTCGATTCCGGTGTGCTCGCTGATAAGTGCTACCAGCTGCTTTTTCTCGTCTTTTGTTAAGTTGAACTGTGCTTTCATAAGAAGCCTCCTTTCCTTTGGTAGTACACATATTCGCTCTGAAACCCACATATATCAACGAGAATCTGGCTTTATATGTACCAAAGAAATGAAGCGGAATTTGTGTATATTAGACCTCGACTTCCTTCACGAGGTCAGAGTACATGAGCTTCTTTCCGCCGCGTTCTACATAGACGTTTTCGGTATCACCGGTATCTTCCACGTACCGGCGAAGAATAACGGAAGCATACTTCTCATCAAGTTCCATCATGAAGCAGATACGGTTTGTCTGCTCGCATGCCATAAGGGTTGAACCGGAGCCTCCGAAAGTATCGATAACAATTCCGTTCTCCTGGCTGGAGTTCCCTATCGGGTATCCCAAAAGATCCAGGGGCTTCGATGTCGGATGGTTTTTGTTTCTCTTAGGCTTATTGAAATTCCAGATCGTTGTCTGGGACCTATCCGAATACCACGGATGTTTTCCGTTCTGAAGGAATCCATATAAAACAGGCTCGTGCTGCCATTGGTAATCACTGCGGCCAAGAACCAGTGAGTTCTTAACCCAGATGCAACA
>JAEEGT010000209.1 GCA_016280465.1 Lachnospiraceae bacterium
ACGGAATTTGAAAGGTTTAAGGATCTGATTTCCGATAACATTGGTATCCTCATCCAGTTATCACGGTTCTCCACCAGTATCTCCTCGGGGATCCATGCGGATTACTTGCCGAACATGATAAAATCATCGGGTCCGAAGGATACATCGGTGTATATCTTCTCCGCCTTGGTAGTGGCATACCAGATCTTAGCCCCGGGATTTTTCTCCATGAAATCGCTGTAGTTTATGTAGGTATGAAGATCCAGTTTCTCCCAGTAATCCATGCCGGCCCTTTTGATCTGTTTTTCGTCGATCCTGAAGCCGAAGGGCTCTATCATATGAAGCGGCGTACCTGTTGCTACGCAGGTACGCCCGATATTTCCTGTATTTGCCGCTATTTCCGGCTGATGTAAGACTATGTGCATTATCTTTCCTGTTCTTTTCTCAGTTTCTCCACAAATCTCTTAAGTCTCTCCATGGCGGTCTTTAAATGCTCAAGAGAGTAGGCATAGGAAATTCGAAGGAACCCTTCACCGCAGTCACCGAAGGCAGTTCCGGGAACGGCAGCCACTTTTTCTTCTTCCAGGAATCTGGTGGCAAACTCTTCGCTGGTCATGTTAAATTCCTTGATGCAGGGAAATACGTAAAAAGCACCGAAGGGCTCAAAACAGTCAAGTCCCATTTCCTTAAATGCATTAAGAAGAAAACGACGTCTCTGGTTATAGGCCTCACGCATCTCGGCAATGTCCTCATCACCGTTCTTTACGGCTTCGATTGCCGCATACTGACTGGTGGTGGGAGCACACATGATGCAGAACTGATGGATCTTGGTCATCTGTTTGATGACTTCTGCGGGACCGCAGGCATAACCCAGTCTCCATCCTGTCATGGCATAAGCCTTGGAAAAACCATTTATAAGGATGGTGCGTTCCTTCATGCCGGGAAGGGAAGCGATGGATACGTGATCACCGTTGTAGGTAAGCTCGGCATAGATCTCATCGGACATTACAAAGATGTCCTTTTCAATGCAGACCTTGGCAATGGCTTCAAGGTCCTTTCTTTCCATGATGGCACCGGTAGGATTGTTGGGGAAAGGAAGGATCAGGACCCTGGTTTTATCCGTAATGGCATCCCTCAATTCCTGCTCGGTTAACCTGAACTCATTCTCTGCCTTGAGCTCGATGATAACGGGTTTACCCCCTGCGATTATGGTGCAGGGTTCATAGGACACGTAAGAAGGCTGTGGAATAAGCACCTCATCGCCGGGATTTAACATGGCACGAAGGCCCACATCTATACCCTCGGATCCGCCCACTGTAATGAGCATCTCGGTACGCGGATCGTAGGAAACCTTGTATCTTCTCTCAAGGTATTTGGCGATCTCCTCGCGAAGCTGAAGGAGACCCGAATTGGAGGTGTAGATGGTCTTGCCCTTTTCAAGGGAATAAATGCCCTCATCTCTTATGTGCCAGGGTGTGTCAAAGTCAGGCTCGCCCACACCTAAGGAGATGGCATCTTTCATTTCATGAACTATGTCGAAAAACTTACGGATACCCGAGGGCTTAAGTTTAACGACTTCTTCCGACAAAGGTATTCTCATAAGGTTATCGTCTCCCTTTCATCAACTGATTTTTTAGCAAGCACGGTTCCGTGATCCTTGTACTTTTTCAGTACAAAGTGAGTTGCCGTACTGATGACGGTCTCAAGGGTGGAAAGCTTATCCGATACAAACAAAGAAACCTCTTTTAAGGTCTTGCCTTCCAAAGAAACCAGCAGGTCGTAGCCGCCGGAAATAAGGTATACGGCATTGACCTCGGGATAGTTGTAGATACGCTCCGCAATGCTGTCAAAGCCCTGTCCTCGCTGAGGGGTGACGCGTACCTCGATAAGAGCGGTAACCTTCTCGATGGAGGTCTTTTCCCAGTCTATAAGGGTATGGTAACCGCAGATGATGCCTTCCTCTTCCATTTTCTTTATCTCGTTGGCAACAGCCAGCTCATCCATGCCGAGTATAACGGCAAGTTCCTTTATCTCAATCCTTGAATTCTTCTCAATTACCGCAAGTATCTTTTCTCTCATGTTTATTTCCTCCTGTTTGGGAATATTATATCACTTTGTATATCTCATCAGTTTTGGGGATCTCTAAAAACCGTTTTGACTCTCCGTTAAGAAGAACACGGTCCTTGGAATCGGTACACATGCCCACCGTAACGGCTTCGATCCCTTCCTTTGCCAGATCCGAGACCAGCTTTTCGGGATCCTTTGTCGCAGCAAGCAACGCCCCTCCCGAAAGCAGTTCATAGGGATTTATGTCAAAGAAATTGCAAATTTCCACGGATTCCTGAAAGATGGAAAGCTTTCTTAGATCCGCTTCAAGTCCGACGCCTGACCTTTCTGCCAGTTCCCAAAGGGCTGCAAATATACCGCCCCTTGAAACATCATGCATGGCCGTCACGCCGGACTTAACGGCCAGTGCGGCCTCTTTCTTTACTGACATCAATTTGTCAAAACTCTCTGCCCTGTAGATCATATCGGCCGGAAATTTCTTTAAAAGTTCTTCCTCTTTAACCTTAGCTATGATCGCGGTTCCTTCGAGAGCAACCTTACCGATAAGTACAACCGAATCTCCCGGCGCGGCGCCTTTAAGTGCCGAAACCGTTTCTTCACTCGCCTGCCCCACTGCAGTCACGGAAATCACCGGCACCCTTACGGAATCGGAAACCATGGTACTTCCGCCCACCATGTCCACCTTCAGCTCCCTGCAGTAGCCTTCAAGCTTCTGCACGGTCTCACGAAGGTAAGATTCCTCGGTATCTTCGGGAAACACGGCACTTACCGATATTCCCACCGGCTCACCGCCCCCTGCGGATATATTGTTGGAGGCAGTAAAGACAGCATGTTTCAGGGAATGATCTCCCAATAATTCCACTGCTTCGGTGCTTGACAGAATGATCCCATTCAAACGCAAAACGGCGCAGTCTCCCCCGACGGACGCTCCCCGGAGAATTTCACCGCGCCTTCTTTTTACATGCTTCAATATGGACCGTTTAAGGACATTTTCGGGGATTTTTCCTCTGTTCATCCGAAACCGCCTGAAGTGGATTTCCCGCCTTGCATCACGCGGGAGCGAATTGTATCAACCGAAAGAATATGATAACATAGGTATGATCATTGCAAGAATAAGAATGATAACGATAATGAGCGTAAACGCTCGTCTGTTCTTTTTGTTGTAGAAGTTAAACATAATACACCCGATAAACCTTTCCGAATGGAGATAATTATAGACTATGTACTGGAAAATTGCAACCTTGCTGATCTTGTTCATATTCTTCTTATGGTGCTTTGTGGAGGTTAAGATCCGCACAAAGAAAGACGATGAGATCGAGGAAGCCTTCTGGGAAAGAGAAAGAAAAGCCAACATGGTCCGTAGGAAGCCCATCGACCACCTGGACTATATAAAGGTCCCTTCGGATCTGCCGGTAGACCTTCTTCCCGATAATCCGGAAATACCCGGGATCATCGAGACCGTTGAGCGTATTTCCGGGGATAAGATCCTTAATCTCACAGGATATACCAACACAGATCTTAAGCTTATGTACGGGGCTCCCAACATCACGGAGCTTTCTCTCTACGATCAGAATTACACCGCCCTTGTCACCACCATGCAGAAATGGGCTGACATCCTTCTTGATAACGATCACGAAGAAGAAGCCGTTAAGCTGATGGAGTTTCTCATCTCCACCAAAGCGGACATAGGCCGCACCTACAGGCTTCTCGCCAAATACTATCTGGCCCACGGAAGAAACGATGCTTTTGACGAATTAAAAAAGACCGCCTCGGAACTTAAGTCCCTTAACGGTCCTCATATTCTTAAATCTCTTGAAGAAATGGGCTGAGGCTCATCCTTCGATCACGGCATAGGCCGGGACTTTTCGCATTCAAACTGCTGGAAGTCCTATTTTTTTATGACATCTTTCTTCCAGATACCCGTAAGATAGATCGCATAAAGCACAAGGGCGGCGATACCGTTACTTACAACCACCGAATACCATACACTCCTTACTCCCATGTGAAGCACCTGCTCGCAGAAGAAAAGGGTCGAAAAACGGAAGATCCAGAGTCTGGAAACATCCACTGCCATGTTCACTGCGGTGTGTCCGCTTCCCTTGAAAAGTCCGGTGGTGGCATTGTATACGCCGTTTGTAAAGCACCAGAAAGCCATGATACTTAAGAAATCCGCTGCCATACGGATAACCTCGTCATCCTCGGAAAAGATCTTAACGATGGCTGTGGAAACCGGCATCCTTGAAAGAATCAGGCCCCCTGCAAAAAGAAAGATCACCGTCATATTCCTCGCAAGTTTATACCCTTTATTGGCTCTGTCCTTTTGTCCCGCACCGAAGTTCTGTCCCACGATTATGGAAGTTGCGGAACCGATACCGTTGGAAGGAAGGGAAATAAGGCCGTTGACCTTGTTGCCGATACCATAGGCTGCCATAGCCTGGGTACCGTACTTGAACACGCTCTTACTCATCAAAAGAAAACCGAACTGGGTGGTGCTTCCGCCGATGGCGCTGGGAAGGCCAACCTTTATGATGTTAAGGACTTTTTCTTTTTCAAATTTTAAGTGTCTGAGATCCAGATATATCAGCTGATTGCGGCGATTAAGGAAGATAAAGGCAAACACTGCGGGAACGGCTTTGGCAAATACCGTGGCCAGAGCTGCACCGGCTACTCCCAGATGGAGCACGATCATAAGCAAAGGATCCAGCACCAGATTGATACAGATACCCACCAGGTTCATGAGCATGGGTTTTAGGGTATCACCCGTAGCCTGATGGATGGAAGTGTACATGTTTACCACATACAGAAAGGGCATATCCAGCACCACAAGGCGAAGATATATCTTGCTGTACTCAAATACCGTGCCCTCGGCTCCGAGCCACAGAACTATTCCCGGTGTGGCAAGGGCACACAGGGAAGCGCAGACGATGGAAAAGATCATGGCGCAGGCAAAGATCTGATTGGCCATGGATTTGGCTTCTTCGTCCTTTTTGGCTCCTATGTATTGAGAGATAAGAACGGATCCCGCCACTGTGATGCCGGATCCGAAATTGATGATCATGTTCTGTACCGGTGTCACCAGATTGATGGCTGCCAGCTCATCGGTACCAAGTTTCCCCAGCCAGAATGTATCCGTCAGGTTGTACATGGTCTGAAGAAAACTGTTTATGACCACCGGTATTGATAAAGACAGTATTGCTTTGACAAGATTTCCCTTAAGGATCTCTTCCCGATTGTACTTTGATGTTGCCATTTTAAAAGATCTTTCCCCTGTATTTCACACGTTATATCATCAGAACTTATCCGCACCTATCTCGGCCCTTAACTTATCATAGTACCTGCTGGCCTCGTTTCTGGTCATGCGGTCGATGTCGTAGGGGCAGTCGATGTTGTGCTTTTTCACCAGTTCCTTCAAGCGCTTCTTTTCCCGTTCTCTCACGGGAGATTCCTTTTTTGTCTTGTATACAAGAGCCGCCGGCTTAAAGAGCTCGAGATATTTTGCGGAAAACTCACTTTCCAGCTTAAGAAAAAGCAAATGAGAGGCACGGGCGTCATTAAGTGCCCGGTGGGCATTAAGTTCGATCCCGTAATGTGCACACATGTCCGTAAGGCGCTTGGAATTAAGATTGGGGCATACGGCTCTTGAGATCCGGAGAGTATCGATAGCCTCCTTGTCAAAGGTGCAGCCTGCATTCACCGCCGCCCTCTTTACGAAAGAATAATCAAATAATATACTGTGACCCAGCAGTGGCAGATCTCCGATAAACTCAAGAAGTTTTGGAATGATCTCTGCGGCAGTGGCAGCATTTTTAAGATCGGAGTCCTCTATGCCCGTAAGTTCACTGACACGCTCGTCAAGTCTCCTTCCGGGATTTACAAATGTGGAAAAAGTGTCGGTTTCTTCGCCGTTTACAACCTTGACCGCACCTATCTCTATGATCTTGTCTTTCTTGGGGTCAAGACCTGTTGTCTCAAGATCCAATGCTACGTAATCCATTTTCTTTCCTTTCTTTGAGCCAAAATGACTATTTCCCGGATTTCTTAAAATTTGGGCAGATATCGCTTAAGTAACACTCGGAGCACCTTGCGTTGGGTGCCTTGCAGATGGTACGCCCCAAAGCTATGAACCAGTGATTTACATATACCCAGTAGTCCTTTTCAACTTCCTTCATGAGGGCGAATTCCGCCTTGACGGGATCGTCGGTCTTCACAAGTCCCAGTCTGTTTGAGATACGGAGCACGTGGGTATCCACCACTATACTTGGCTCATGGAAGATATTGCCCCGGATAACATTGGCAGTCTTTCGGCCCACTCCCGGAAGGGAAGTCAATTCCTCAATGGTACGGGGTACTTCGCCTCCGAACTCCGCACATAATTTCCGACAGCAGAGAATGATGTTCTTTGCCTTGTTATGGTAAAAGCCTACGGAATGGATATCCTGCTCCAGTTCCTTTATGTCCGCCTCGGCAAAGGCCTTGACGGAAGGATATTTCCGGTAAAGATCCTTAGCCACTTCATTGACTCTCGCATCTGTGCACTGGGCGCTCATTATGGTGGAAATAAGGAGCTGCCAGGCGCTGTCATGGTTAAGATAACAGGTCAGGTCACGTCCGTAAACTTTCTCCATTCGGTTAAGGATTTCGGTGGTGTGTTTCTTCAAGGTCAAATCCTTTCATGTTGTATAACATCCAAGACATTATGCGAAAAGCAGCGCAGGCCGGCTCAGAATAACACAAGAGGGCATCGCAAAAAAGCTATGCCCTCCCCATATCTTTATATTATATTACAGTGTGGATACAAATCTGTCAAAAGCAGCCATTCCTTCGGGAGTGCGCTTATAAACACCTGCATCCAGCAGAACCTTCATGAATACCTTACCGATCTCATCCCTGAAGATCTCGTGGATCTTTTCGGGGTTCGCAAGGACTTTATCTTTAAAGCCTTCAACCCATTCAGCGTGCTTTGAAAGAACTTCATCGCCTGAGATATCGCGCTTTGCAAGGACCGCTTCCTCAAGATCAGCCATTTCGGTCTTAAGTCTCGCAGGAAGGACCGCAAGACCCATTACTTCGATGAGACCGATGTTTTCTTTCTTGATGTGATGGAGCTCCGCATGGGGGTGGTAAACTCCCAGAGGATGCTCTTCGGTGGTTATATTGTTACGAAGCACAAGATCCAGCTCATAGTTCTCACCGCGCTTACGTGCAATGGGAGTGATGGTGTTATGAGGCTCTGAATCGGTATAAGCAAATACAAATGCGGATTCGTCGGTGTATTCGCGCCAGTTCTTAAGGATGTGATCCGCAAGTTCTATGATCCTGTCGGTATCGGGACCTGAAAGCCTGATGACGGACATGGGCCACTTTACCCGGCCTGCCTTAACATCCTCGAAGCCCTTGATGACATATTCTTTTTCAACACCTGCTCTTGCCATGGCGAACTCATAATTACCGCCCTGGAAGTGATCGTGGGTAAGGATGGAGCCGCCCACGATGGGAAGATCCGCATTGGAGCCCACGAAATAGTGAGGGAAAAGTTTAACAAAATCAAAGAGCTTGCAGAAGGTTCCCCGGTCGATCTTCATGGGAACGTGACGTCCGTTAAACACTATGCAGTGCTCGTTGTAATAAACGTAAGGAGAATACTGGAAGCCCCAGTCCGAATCCTGTATGGTAACGGGAATGATCCTGTGGTTCTGCCTTGCGGGATGGTTTATGCGCCCCGCATAGCCTTCATTCTCGCGGCAAAGAAGGCACTTGGGATAGCCCGCCTGCTTCATGAGCTTTGCTGCAGCAATGGCCTTGGGGTCCTTCTCGGGTTTGGAAAGGTTGATGGTGATATCAAGATCTCCGTACTCGGTGGAGGTAACCCACTTAACGTCCTTAACTATGCGATATCTGCGGATATAATCCGTATCTCTCGAAAGCTTGTAGAAATAGTCCGTTGCCTCCTTAGGGCTTTCCTTGTAAAGGTCATTGAACTTAGCGATGACCGCGCTGGGAAAGGGTACCAG
>JAEEGT010000210.1 GCA_016280465.1 Lachnospiraceae bacterium
GCGGGAATCCATGTAAGGGGCACTATCAAAAGCTTTACTGCTTCAAAGATCGGGTTGATGTTCAAAGTCTCGATGGTAGCAAGCGGGAAATGAACATACAAAAGATAAAACATCCTTACTGCATAGGCCAGTACAAAGATAATGAAGGGTACAGCCATGTTGATACGCTTTTTGTTGTATCGAAGGCCGTCCAGACAGTCTACCGGATGGATGGCGCTGTATCCGCAGAACAGAAGTCCCTCTCCTATCTTCATCTTTCTGTTCTTGCTCTCAAGATAGCTCCAGAAAGCTTTCTTTGTAAATTTGAGGAACATAACGACCACAAATATAACAAAAGCTATGATCGCTACAGCTGCAAGGATAATGGGCAGGAAATGCTCGCGCATCACCACATATTTGTATTCGTTGAAAGCCATTGTGTAAAGGTCGCGGTCAACGGCGATCTTTGCCTCGTCCATGGCTTCCTTGTACATCTCCTGCTTGTAATAGGTCTTTGCGATACCTATATGAGCAAGGTTGTAGGATTCATCGGTCTTAAGTACCTGCTTCCAGAGTTCTGCTGAAGTTGCATAGTCACCCTTGTTAAAGCTGGTGGTGGCATCCTGAATCAGCTTGATAAAGTCCGTAGGCTCAAATACCTGGAAGTTATTGTTGATACGATCGAGAATAAAGATAAGTCCGTCGGAGTTAACCGCAATGGAAGCCGCACGGGTAAAGGTTCCCTTGCTTTCTCCGTATCCGCCGAAGGCAACAAGCATGTTACCGTCCTGATCGTACTGATAAACCTTACCGTTTGTCTGCTCGATCACTGTAACAATACCGTTCTTGTCCACACAGATGTCCGCAAACACGGGCTCCATGTAGTTTCCGTCATCGTCAAAGTATTCACCGAATTTAAAGCTTTTACCCGCAACGACCGATTTAAGGAGTTTCTTGTTGATAAAATCGGTGATGGGGTTGCTTATGGAATTTCCGACAGTTTTATATTTACGGTATACGTTGATACCGATGGAGTTCATCTTCTTGATCTCGCCCTCTTCACGCTCCATGGATGTGGCATAGATCATTCCGTCATTACCAAGGGTTGCGTTGATAAAGGAAGAAGCAAGACGCTTGGTGATAAACGCCTTCTGTTCTTCGGAAGCGAAGATCCTCATCATGGCTTCCCAAAGGGAATAACCGATGTTGGTCTGTCCGAAGAAGCCTCGGAATTCACCGTTACCGTCGATGATCATGATGTTCTCACCGCGGACCACGTAAATATATCCGGTGTTGGATACTACAAGTTTTGAGGGTGAAAAAGCTTCACCGGTGGATACGTCGGCGGATTCGGGATTGGTGAACTGCTCAACGAAATTACCCTTGTTATCAAGGTGTACTATCCTCTTGTTTCCGGTGTCCGCTACGTACATATCTCCGTCGTCATCGGCAAAGATACCTTCGGGACCGTCAAAGCCCTTCTCGTCTCCGTAGAAAACTCCGAGAGTCTTATAGTTCTTGTCCATCTTGACAACTCGTTTGTTTCCGGTGTCAACGATGTAGATATTGTCGTATTTGTCAATGAATATATCCTGAGGATTTTTGAAGTTAAGCTTCTTGTCCTCGAAATCACCTATATTGTTGACGGTCCTGATAACATTGTATGCCTGAGGAACCGGCTGTCTGTAACTGTTATCACCCGTCACATAGTTTTCGCCGTTGGCGGCAAGCACCTGAAGTGGCATTGACAGGAAAAGAAGTATTCCGGCCATTATGCCGCAGGCTGTTCTTTTGATCTGCTTCATAATCGTCTCCTTACTCCTTGATTCCCGAATAAACCATGGTTTCCATGACCTTACCCTGCATGATGGTAAAGATCACCACCGTGGGAAGTGTCATTAAGAAAGTAGCCGCGGCAACCGCACCCGCACGGCCCACACTCATGCCGGCTGCACCGCCGGAAATGGTCTGGAGTGCAAGGGGAAGGGTCTTCATGGCCTGGCTGGTCACATAGATCAGGGGTGAAAAATAGTCATTCCAGTTGTTGGTAAAGGAAAATACAACAAGGGTTGCGGTGGCGGGCTTAAGGGCAGGCATTACCATCTGAAGGAAGATCCTGAACTCTCCCGCTCCGTCGATACGGGCAGCTTCGATAAGCTCATCGGGATACTGCTCCATGAACTGCTTAAGAAGGAAGCAGTTATAAGCAACAGCCAGGTTAGGCAAGATCAAAGCTCCGTAGGTGTTGATAAGGTGCAGTTTGTTTACCACCATGTAGGAAGGGATCTTTGTTACATGGGCACTGAACATAAGGGCGATCAGTATCATGTTAAAGAGTGCCTGTCCGCCGGGGGGCTTAAACTTAACAAGGGAATATGCTCCCATGGAGGATACGATAACGGTACCCACAACGATGATCACCGTAACCACTACCGAGTTAAAGAAGTATCTGGTAAAAGGAACCGTACTGGAACCAAGGGACACAACCAGGTCGGTAAAGTTCTTGGTGGTAGGGTGATGTACGAAAAATCTGGGAGGATATACAAACAATTCATCCAAAGGCTTAAATGCGGTACATACCAGGTACACAAGGGGAAGTGCCGTGAAGCACACCAGAGCCAGCATCACCAGGTAGAGCAATACCTTTGAAAATGTTATATGAAGCCATTGGCCTTTAAACCATCTGATTTTTAACATTTATTACTCTCCTTTGGATGAAAGAAGTTTCATTACTATACGGCCGAGCACGAAGGTGATGATAAAGAGTACGACCGCAACAGCCGAAGCATAACCCATCTGGAACCTGATGAAGGCGTAGTCATACAGGTGGGCAACAATGGTATGTGCCGCATAATTGGGCGACGGCATACCCGCAACGGAGACCGCTATCTCGAACACACCGAAGGAACCTACGATGGAGTTGATGGCGCCGAACAAAAGCTGGGGCTTCATAACGGGAAGTGTTACGTAAATAAGTTCCTGGAACTTGTTCTTTACACCGTCAATGGCAGCTGCCTCGTAGTAAGAACGGGGTACGTTCTGAAGACCTGCCAGGAATACCAGGAATCCGGTACCCATACTCATCCACAACTGAATGAACACAACAACCTTCATGATGTAGTTGGGGTCCGTGTTCCAGAGTATAGGCTCATCGATAAGACCCATATTAAGGAGGAAGTTGTTTAAGTATCCGTAACGGTCACTGGAGAAGATTACCATCCACACTACCGACATTGCGATACCGGAAGTAATGGAAGGTGCATAAAAAGCAAGGGTAAAAGCACGGCGGGCCTGCAGCTGGTTGATGACCCAGGCTGCCAGGAAGGATAAAAGATATCCCACCGGGCCCACGATAACCGCAAACTTAACGGTGTTCGAAAGTGCTATGGTGAAGACCTCATCGTCCAGGAACAAAAGCTTATAGTTGTTAAGTCCCACAAAGTGAGGGGTCTGCATCATGTTGTAATCGGTAAAAGAAAGACCGATGGCGGTAACTACCGGGGCTACCGTAAAAATTGTAAAAAGAATAACAAAGGGAGCAAGGAAAGCGTAGCCGATCCAGTTTCTTTTCCAGAACCGGGTAAATCGCTCGCCTGCAGTAAGCTGTCTTAACTGCTCTCTCTTTATTTGTTTTGCCAAACTACTGCTCATCCGATATTACCCCGTATTCTTCCTGTTTACTGCGCATCTCGCGGTTGATATCCTTAACCGCCTGCTCAAGAGCTTCACGCACGTTGCCGCCGCTGATTACAACGGTGGTCCAGGCATTGGTCAAATGTCTTGTGGTCATGTAGGAACCGAGGAGTGTGGGTGTTTCTTTTGCCCATTTCCACTGTTCCTCAAGGGTCGCTATGTCTTCTTCGTCCCAGTCAAGGCTTAAGAAAGCTTCCTTGTTGGCTGTGTTCCATCTGGCTTCCGCACCCATAAGGGCTTCAACTTCCTTGGCGAAAGCAGACTGAACTTCGGCGGAACTCCACCATTTAAGGAATTCCCAGCTTTCATTGGCTTTCTTGGACTGCTTCATGATGATGTCGCCCTTTTCGGTAATGGCACCGGCAGCGCGGTTTATCTGTCCGTCGGCCTGAAGGACGCCCGGCAGGGGAGCTATGCCCCATTTACCCGATATTTCCGGAGCTGCAACGGAAAGCTGCATGTAGGTGTTAAAGTCACCCACACCGAGAGCTGCGATACCGCTACGAAGTCTCTGATAGAAGTTAGCGGTCTTGGGAACGCCGTAGTTGGTGAACAGCTCTGTGTATTCCTTAAAGGCCTGATATGCTTCGGGTGTATCCAGGGCGGATCTCATACCGTCCTCGGTATAGAAATCACCGCCGTTCTGGAATAAGAACTGTGTGAAATCTCTACCGAAATAGAACTCAAGTCTCTGCTGATAAAGGGCAGGGAGCACATAGTCGTAAAGGTCCGCACGGGTATTGGGAAGATCGATACCGTTCTGTGCGAGGATGTCCTTTCTGTAGTAAAGGACGTTAAAGTTCATAGTCTCGGGTATTGCGAAGGTGCCGCCCATGTACTCGTAAGGAGTAAGGGTCGCGGGAACGAATCTTGACTTGACCTCATCAAAGCCTTCCATCTGTGAAAGATCGTATACCTGATCACGGATGGCGAATTCAACAGGCGATGTCACATCAACGCCCAGGGCCACATCGGGAGCCTTGCCCGAAGTGATGGAAAGCATCAGGGCGTTAACATTACCGGCATTTAACTGGCTGGCGGGAAGTACGTTAACGTTGATGGCGATTCCGGTCTTGGGAGTAAAGGTTCCGTCGGCCATTTCTTTGATGACTTCGGCCCATTCGGTACCTCTTGCAATCCAGACGTTTATGGTCTCTTTGACTTCAACATCTTCCGCAAGGACGCCGCCCACGTTGTCATAGTCTTTAGTAAAGGAGGAAAAAAACTGTGTCATGGTGGCGCCCATTTTTTGGAAGAAATTGGAGGATCTGTCTTTCCATTTCTCCGACGGAGAGCCAACCTCGAATCTGTCGATAACAAGAGGATTGGTCTGCAGTGTCAGATACCAGTTAGAAAGAGATTCCTGGGAGTTGGTAAGGTCACCCATCTTCTTCGCGATGCTGAAAGGATCGTCCAGCATACTCTGTATCTGCGCTCTTACGGTAAGGAAGTTATTTGCCATGGCGGGAGTCTTGGACGCAAGCTCCTTGGCCATCTCGTACTTTTTCGTAAGAGACTCTACAAGGTATTCCATCTGTCCGGGAAGTTCCGGGATCTTCTGGAAGAATCTGTAATCATAGTTGGGGTCGGGGCTGTCGCCTGCCAGCATGGTGATCTTTAAGAGCATGTCGGACAGTACCGAAATATCATCCATTACCGAATCAAGGATGGGTCCCATATCTCCCATCTTGACCGTCATGGTAATGGTGTGAACGCCTTCCTCCAGATAGAAAAGGAAAGGTTCGCCGTTATCATCGGAGAAGGTATTGAAATGCCATGCGGTATCGTAATCAAACTCATATAAAAGAAGTTCTTTGAAAGGAACCTTGCCGTCGATGGCGATCTGTCTGGTGGAAACAAGTCCGTCGTTCCAGTTCTGCTTGTAGTAGCAGCCCATTTTGTAAAGGCCGGACTTTGGAACCGCAAATTCCCAGGTGATGCTCTGGTTACCGTTACGCCATCTGTAACCGCCCATTACGTTAAGGATACGGTTTACGCTGGAGGCGGGCTGTACAAGAGGATCGCCGTCGTTGTCTCTGCGGAGTGTAACGTCGTTCTTTTCAAGGGTGGTAAGCTCGGCCTGGAAGGTGATCTTATCAACGTTGACTTCTTCGTAGCCCTTCTTTGAATATTCCGCAGAAACCTCGGAATAAGAAGGAATGATCTTGGGTGCGCAAAGAGTCACGCCCGAAATGTACATATCTACTTTATTGTAGATAAGCTGTATCTCGTGGGTACCCTTTGTAAGGTAAAAAGCAAAGGGTTCTTCGTACTTGCCGGAGGTATCCTCCATAAAAGCACTGCGCCATCCGTCAATGGATACCTGCTGGGGACGGGATTCATCACCCAGGGAATTAACCACTGGCTCTCCCGCATCCTTAAAGAAACGGGGGAATTTTATGTCGGAGCACTCGATAAAGGGTGCCTTGCCGTCGATGTAGAGGATCCTTTTGCCCACATCGGAGGATCCCTTCTTAAGATAGTAGTCGATCTTTAATCTGTAGAGTCCGTCTGCGGGAACATCAGCGGTAAAAAGAACATATTCAGACGCTCTGTCCGCAAGAATGGCTTTCTTTCCTTCATAATCGGCAACCGCAAATGTATTGCCGTTAACATCCTTTGCGGATTCAATGGATACGGACACATCATCTGCAGCATAATCAGACTCTGTGTAGGAAGAAACATACTCACCGTAGGTACCTTCGCTGGCGGAACCGTACTTCCAGTCCACGGTAACGCCCTCGAATCCGGTGTACTTATCCTTTAATTTGTCTCCCGTTGCTGCATAGGATCTAAGAGGGAACGCAGAGAAAGCCTGACCCAAAGTCATGGCAGTCACAAGGAATGCTGCCGTGCCTCTTCTGATTAAGTTTGACATATCGTTCTTTCTCAAGTTGTTACCTCCAACTGTTCAATATGTACAGTTTCGAATGCTTTCTTCGTCACTTTGTACGCATTTTGATATTAATTTTACATTTTCATTCTACTTTTTGAGGGCATATTGTTCAACAAAACATATTTGATATAGGTTTAATTATTTGATTATGTAGCAAAACTGTAATTGCTTTTTTTTGATATTTATATTATTATTTTGATGTTAGGTGATAAAGATGAGCAAAAAACCAAATATTTTTGACTTCTTCCGTGGAAAATCACGGGAGGCTAACAAAGAAACAACAAACAACACGCCAAAAACAACACAATCCAACAAACAAGCCGACAGCTATGATTCTTATCTTGCAGGTTGTCGGTTTTCGAATTATGCGGGTTTTCTTCTTGAAGCAAAGTACACAAGGGACAAATTCCCCGAGGACTTTGAACCCCAGTTTGACACTGTCCTCTATACCTGTAAGCAGGTTTTCGTGATCTCAAACATACACTATTTCATCAAGCCCTTAGAGTCCTCCAAGGGCAAATTCGTGTGCTATCTCAACTATGAGAACAACGATATCCGTGTTATCTGCGAATTCATCAAAACCTTGCTGGTGTCAAACACCAACTACATGACCTACAATATCTACTATTCCCTGGCCCGTCCCAATCCCGAGGAAGTATTCGATGACATCAATTTCCTCATAAACATGCCGCCTTATTCGCTTATCTTCGGTTTCAACAAGAAGATCCGTGCTTTTTACTTTAAGGACTGCGAGATGGCGCCCTATCCCATCAATTCTTCCGAGTTTACGGACCTTCTCAAAGAAAAGCGCCTTGACGAAGCAATGACCGTCCTTACTGACCGACGTGACATGTTTGCACGGATAATCCACACAGACTTCAGATATTCCTATCGTGCCATGTACGATTTTCTTATCGATACCTATCTTGCCCTGAAGGATTTCTATGCAAATCCCGAGATGCCCGGACCTTCCTACGATATGGGCTTTGAGGAATACCTTGCTTCCTTCGAGGATGCGGCTCACTTTATAGACATGCTCATGGACGATCTTGAGAAATACGTGGAGAAATATCCCGTATTCCATGCTGTAAACTTAGAGGGTGACCTGATCCGCAACGTCAAGGAATACATCAAGAACAACGTCTCTACCGTTACTCTTCAGAACATTGCCGTGCATTTCAACGTCAGCTACGCCCACTTAAGCCGCCTTTTCAAAAAGAACGAAAACATGAACTTCTCAGAATATGTAGCCGACGTCAAACTCGAGTTGGCAGCATCCCTGCTCAAAGAAACCGACAGGAACATATCCGAGATCGCCGAGAGTCTTGGTTATAACTCTCCCTCTTATTTCATGACCAGATTCAAAGATCGCTACGGAGTAACACCCAGCACCTACAGAAAGCAGTACTTTATAAACCGCGACAATACTTGATATTTCCGTGCTTTTTCCCATCGAGTTTTTAAATTGTCAAAAAATAATGCTTGACAATACCATTTACGTAGGTTAATGTAGTCGTGTTCAGTAACTGTTAACCAAGCACACAAGAAAGGAGGAACGAAATGATTATCTTAAGATCCAAAAACACCGAGAACAATATCGCAATTATCGTTACCTCCGGACTCATGGACTGCTGATCTTTAAAGACAAGTGCATGCTTTATACTATCCCGGTAGGTTTATATCTACCGGGATTTTTTTGTCATGGCGACATGTATCCGGAAATATATATAAGGGGTGATTACCATTAGTACCGAAACAAAAGAAAAGAAACCTAAAGAAAAGAAAGAAAAAATAAAACTGAATCCCAAGTTCAAGATCAAGAAGTACATGTATAAGAACAGACGGCTCCTGATTGTCGGCTTTTGCTCTCTTCTTATATCGGTAACACTTGATATGCTTTCCCCAAGGATCGTTATGCATATCGTGGACGACGTGATCATCGGACGGGACTTCAGTAATGTAAACTTCCTGCTTGCAGGGATCCTGCTCATCGGAGTGGGCCGATTTATATTCCAGTATGTCAAGGAGTATATGTTCGACTCATCTTCCGTTGATGTGGCTCAGCATCTTCGCCGCGATCTTTTTGTTCATGTGGAAAGTCTCGACACTTCCTTCTTCGACAAAAACAACACCGGCGAGATCATGGCCCGTATCAAAGACGATGTGGACCGTATCTGGGATGCGGTATCCTATGTATCCATGCTTTTGATCGAAGTTACGGTGCATACGCTGATAATCATGTACTGCATGGTTCGCTTAAATCCCATCATCACCATCATTCCGGTGGTTGCCATGGTGGTTTGCGCAATACTTGCCATTATCCTGGAAAAGAAACTGGACAAGGTTTACGACGATATTTCCGAAGAGAATGCTGTCCTTAATACCACCGCCGAGGAAAACATCGGAGGTGTCAGGACCGTCAAGGCCTTTGCCAGAGAAA
>JAEEGT010000211.1 GCA_016280465.1 Lachnospiraceae bacterium
CTTGAATCCGTGGTCTTTACGATGGATACGCCGGCCTCGTCGGAATAAGCCATAAGTTCAAGTTCAGGAGTGTTTTCGATCTTCTCCCTCTCAATGCCCATGGCCCTTGAATGAGGTGCATAAAAAATATCGTCAAAGCCTCTGAAAAGGGGTGAAGTGGGCTTTAACACCCTGTGGGAATATACGCCCGAAAGTTTCTCCTCACGATCATATCTTTCAAGTCCGTAGAAATAGTACAAAGCCGCAAAGCAGGCCCAGCAGAGAAAGAAAGAACAATGCACATGGGTCTTGGTCCATTCAAAGATCTCGCACATTTCCTTCCAGTAAGCAACGTCCTCGAATTTAACGTAATCAAGGGGTGCCCCGGTGATGATCATCCCGTCAAACTTTCGATTCTTAACCTTGTCAAAGGTGGTGTAAAAGCTCTCCAGATGGCTTGCATCCACATGGGTGGGGGTATAGCTCTGGGTCTGTAAAAGCTCCACATTGACCTGTAAGGGGCTGTTTGAAAGCTTTCGAAGTATCTGGGTCTCGGTAACCTCTTTATTGGGCATAAGGTTCATGATAAGAACGTTTAAGGGTCTTATGTCCTGATGCATGGCCCTGAATTCGGTCATGACAAATATGTTTTCTTTTTCCAAAATTGCCTGTGCAGGCAGGGAATCCTGTATCTTGATTGGCATCTCATCCTCTTTCCGCAGATCTTTCCGATCTACTTTAAGTATTTATCAACAAATTCTTCTTCCGTAATAATGGGAACGTTAAGTTCCTTCGCTGTCTTGTTTTTGGAAGATGCCGAAGTAATGTCGTTGTTTATGAGCAAAAAGGTGTTTCCCGAAACGCTTCCCGAAACCTTGCCGCCTTTCCTTTCGATAGCGTCCTTGAGAGCATTTCTGTTCTCAAAAAGGTTCAGGGAACCGGTAATGACTATGGTCTTTCCGTTTAACTCACTGTCGACATCCGTAGCATCTTCCTTACGCATTCGAAGGAACTCCATCAGGGTGTCGACCGTATTTCTGTTTTCCGGATCTTTAAAGAAGGCCGCAAAGGCTTCTCCGATCACGTCTCCTATTCCGGGGATCGAAGAAAGAGTCTCCGAGTCGGCGGTAAAAACAGCCTCCGGATCGTTGTTAAGCGCTTTGGTTATAAGTTTCGCGTTGGCAAGTCCCACTCCCGGAACTCCCAGGGAGTAAACAAACTTTGCAAGAGTGGTGTCTTTGGCCTTTTCAATGCTGTCGGTAAGGTTTTGATAGGATTTCTCCCCGAAGCCCTCCATGGACACTATATCGTCCTTAAACCGGTCCAGTCTGAAGATATCCGCATATTCCTTTATAAACCCGCAGTCCACAAACTTTTCAAGAGTAGCCTCGGAAAGGCCCTCCACATTAAGGGCGTCACGGCTTACAAAATGTGCGAATTTCTTTATCTGCTTGGCGGGGCAGGCCGGATTTGTGCAATACAGGCTCTCCGCTTCCTTAACGGTCCTTACCTGCGTGTCACCGTTACAGCAGGGACATTTGTCCGGGATGGTTATGTTTCCGCTCTTTGTAAGGTTCTCGGCAATCTGTGGAATGATCATGTTTGCTTTGTAAACAAGGATCCTGTCTCCGATACCGAGCTTAAGATCTTTTAAGACCGAAACGTTGTGGACACTGGCGCGGCTCACCGAGGTGCCCTCAAGCTCCACCGTATCAAATACCGCCACGGGATTAATGAGTCCGGTTCTCGACGGGCTCCATTCGATCCTCCGAAGCGTGGTCTCCGCTGTCTCGTCCTGCCATTTAAAAGCAATGGAATCCCTGGGAAATTTGGCTGTCATCCCAAGGCTCTTTCCGTACTCGATATCGTCAAAGGAAAGCACCAGACCGTCGGAAGGAATCTCATAATCCCCGATCTTTCCCGCAAACATCTTTACCGTTTCGGCGACTGTTTCAGGAGTTACCCTGTGATATTCAACCACCTCAAAGCCCAGGGACTTTAAGAATTCAAATTCTTCGCTCCGTAACCTGAATTCTTTGTTTTCGGCGCTTACAAGAGTAAAGGCGATGAGTCTCACTCTCCTCTGAGCCGTTACACCGCTGTTTAACTGTCTCACGGACCCGGAACACAGGTTTCTGGGGTTCTTGTATTTTTCGTTGTCATCCTCGATCTTAGCGTTGACGGCTTCAAAATCCGGATAGGAAATAACAGCCTCACCGCGCAGCACCAGTTTACCCGTAAAAGAGATCTTAAGGGGAAGGTTCACAAAGGTCTTTGCATTCCCGGTGATCAGTTCTCCCACTTCGCCGTTTCCTCTGGTAACGGCCTTTGACAGGCTGCCGTTTTCATAGGTTAGCACCACCGTGAGACCGTCCAGTTTCCAGCTGAGCAGCCCTTCTTTCCCAACAAGAAAGGAAGCCAGTTCTTCCACGGACTTTGTTTTCCCGAGAGAAAGCATGGGTTTGTCGTGAGTTACCTTGGGCAGCGAATCCACAGCTTCGTAACCCACCTTCCGGGTGGGGGAATCCGCAAATACAATGCCTGTTTTTTCTTCCAGCGAGACTAACTCGTCGTAGAGGGCATCATATTGAAAATTAGACATGATCTCCTCGTCCTTAGCATAGTAACTCTCGTTGGCTTTATTCAAAAGATCGATCAGTTCCCGAATTCTTGCTTTTTCCATAATTCCTTTGTTAAGCTCCGGTTATTTTTCCGTAGCGGCCCGAAGCTCCTCGACCTCCGCATTGGAGAGCTTGCGATATTCACCGGGCTTTAATTTGCCCAGAGTCACCGTTAAGACCCTCACTCTCTTTAATGATAAGACCTTAACATCCAGAGTCTCGCACATGCGCCGTATCTGTCTGTTAAGCCCCTGTGTAAGTATGATGGAAAAAGAATCCTTGGTGACTCTTTCCACCTTACAGGGTCTGGTGGTCTTGTTAAGATCCTTAAGATACAGACCCCCGGACATCTTTTCCACGAACTCTTTTGTCACGGGTTTGCTTATCTTAACGATATATTCCTTTTCATGGCCGTTCTCGCCCTTCATCATGGTCTGGATCAGGTCTCCGTCATCGGTAAGGAGCAAAAGCCCCTCCGAATCCTTGTCAAGGCGTCCCGCGTAGGTGACCCGTTCTTTGTACCGTAGAACGTCCTTAAGGGTCACATCCGCGTGGGAATCTCTCTCGGTGCAGGTAACCCCCACCGGCTTATAGTAAGCAAGAACGGTACGCTCTTCTTTTTCCGTCAACAGTTTCTTCCCGACCTTGACGCTGTCTCCGGGCATGACTCTGTCTCCGGGGGATGCGGGCTTTCCGTTCAAGGTCACCTTGCCCTCTTCAATGAGCTTGTCCGCATCGCGCCTGGAACACACGCCGCAGGAAGCGATATACTTGTTTATCCTTATTCCTGATCCTGTATCCATCAATAATACTCCAGCCTTTCACCGAAGGTCTCTTCGTAAAAATCCAATATGTCGTTCAAAGAGACCCCGTAATTCTCCTTCAATCCGCCGTTAGCCCAGTAAAAGCTTGCCATGCACACAAAGTTGCCGTGGGAATCAAAGACCATGGAACCGGAAACGCCGGGAGTCAGATCCACGCTTACCTCTGTTACCGGATATGCATAATCGGGGAAATATTCGGAAAGTGTCCCGCTCTTTCGCACGATATAGCCGTATCTTGTAAGCCATTCTCCGCCGTTTCCGTCGGTACAGTACATGCCCACACGGAATGAAGGCTTATAGGAAAGGCTTTCGTAATAATTCAGGTTGATATGTACGGTCCTGAGAGAAGCGACCAGCCATTCGGGAAGGTCCTTTCTTTCAACCTTAACAAATGCCATATCGGGTGTTCTTTTCCGGTTGACCACACTTCCCGTGAAAGTCTCTCCGTCAAAGAAGCTGACATTGACCTTGTTCATGCTGCTTACAACGTGCTGGTTCGTGCCTATAATGACACTGTCGTCATCTATCTTCAGTATATATCCGCTGCCATAGCTCCTGATACAGCTGGTCTCAAAGGAGACCCGCACCACCGCAGGAATAACCGCCTCTCTGGCGTGTTCCACGTCATCTTCCACCGTGTAACCGCAATCATAGGGATTGATAACACCGAAGACATTGCCCGCAAAGGGATCGATCTCCCCAAGGTTAACCATGTCCTGGATCACTTCGGGCTCATAAACATAAACATCGGTATAGGTCTCCCCCGTAAGGCCGTTGGAATCCGAAGCATACAGCCTCACCCTGTGATGTCCCACACGATTGCAGAGATTAACGGGAGTATCGGTCCTTACGCTTTGAGATACATCTCCGTCAACATCATCCTCGGCATAGGCGTTGAAATCAACATTGGTCCCGAGAGCCGTATAAAAAGAATCAAAGGTAGTGACAACGGGAGCCGTGTCGACTATCACGCTTGCAATCACGTGAGAACTGTTACCCGAGCTGTCGGTGGCCATTATGGTAATATCCTTTTTGCCCACCTCGGAAAAAGAAAACTGTTTCCCGTTATCGGGAGTTTCGATGCTGTCATCCTGAGACAGATTTAAAAAACGCACGCTTATGTTTTCATCAAGGTCGCTTACATTGGCTATGATTGAATCCGCTCCGTATACTTCACCGGCTTCAAAGGCCATTTTCCCGCCCCGAAGCACTATATCGGGAGATACGGTATCCTTTATCCTTATCTCGTAAACAAAGGTCTGGGGAAAATGCTTTACAACTCCGTAATATACTCCGCACTTCTTTTCATCGACCGCGGAAAGGTCCAAAAGGGCGCTGTCTTCGGAATTGAACCTGCCCTTCACATAATCATCTATATCCCTGGATACAACAGAGCCGAATTCATAGGTAAAAGAATCGGTCACGGGGATCACTCTGTAGAACACAAAATACCAGACGCCGGCAGCGGCAATAAAAAGCAACACCGCAACAAGCGATATGACAAGGGCTTTTTTCTTTTTCTTTGCGGGGGCTTTGGGCCCCTCCGCTTCCCTGATATTCTCCATTGCCTACTCCGAATGCAAAGTTAATATATAGTATAACACAGTTGCTTATCCCGCGCAAACAAACAGGCCCGTCCGCATCGTGCGGGCAGGCCTGCGAATATCGATTACATATAAAAGATGATGACGGTTTATACCACGCCCTGAGCGAGCATTGCATCTGCAACCTTAAGGAAGCCCGCAATGTTGGCACCTGCCACATAGTTGCCTTCAAGACCGTACTTCTTGGAAGCATTGTCAAGATTGTGGAAGATATTGACCATGATGTCGTGAAGTTTTGCATCAACTTCTTCAAAGGTCCAGGAAAGACGCTCGGAGTTCTGGCTCATCTCAAGCGCGGATGTAGCTACGCCGCCCGCATTGGCTGCTTTACCGGGAACGAAGTAAACACCGTTCTTCTGGAAGTATTCGGTAGCTTCGAGAGTGGTAGGCATGTTAGCACCTTCGCAGACTGCAATAACTCCGTTGGCAACAAGGTTCTTTGCATCTTCAAGATTAAGCTCGTTCTGGGTTGCGCAGGGAAGAGCAACATCAACCTTGATGATCCACTGATTGTTCTTCTCGGTTGCCTTGTCATGATACTGTGCGGAAGGTCTCTTTGCGGCATACTCGGTAAGTCTTGCACGATTAACTTCCTTAACTTCCTTAAGGAGTTCAACATCGATTCCTTCGGGATCGTAAACCCAGCCGGTGGAATCGGAGCAGGTAACAGGCTTTGCGCCAAGCTGCCATGCCTTCTGGATAGCATAGATGGCAACGTTACCGGATCCGGATACGGCACAGGTCTTACCCTTAAGAGCCACACCGTTGCATTTGAGCATCTCTTCGGTCATGTAAAGAAGTCCGTAACCGGTAGCTTCTGTTCTTGCCAAAGATCCGCCGTAGCTTAAGCCCTTACCGGTAAGAACACCTTCGTAAAGGCCTGTAAGTCTCTTGTACTGACCGTACATAAAACCGATCTCTCTTGCGCCGGTTCCGATGTCACCTGCGGGAACGTCGGTGTCTGCGCCGATATATTTGTAAAGCTCCGTGATAAAG
>JAEEGT010000212.1 GCA_016280465.1 Lachnospiraceae bacterium
CTGGTCCTTTCTATATCAAGTACGCTCTCAATGTTTCTTATCTTATCCACAACACGGGTCAGGGCTTCCCTTCCCTCAATCTCAAAGGAAATGTTCATGGTTGCGAGACCCTGTTTGTTGACCCTTGTGTTAAGGGAAATAATACTAATGTTGCTCTCTGTGATGACCTTGGAGACATCTGCCAGTAGTCCCGTGCGGTTGTTGGCAAAGATCCTGATCTCGGCGGGATACTTGCCGGTGATTTCTTCGGTCTTCTGCCACTCGGCATCGATAAGTCTGGCTCTTTCCATGGCGGGAAGAGAAAGGATGTTGATACAGTCCGTACGATGGATGGAAATACCGCGGCCTCTGGTAACAAAGCCCACGATCTCATCTCCGGGCACGGGAGAACAGCACTTGGAAAATCTGACGGCAACGTCATGTATTCCCTTCACCACGATACCGCTTTGGGAACTGTGTTCGCGACGGATCTTCTTCGCCGCATCGTTGACCGCCTCTTCCACTTCCTCGTTGGTCATGTTGGCCTTCTTCTCGGCTTCCAGATATTCAAGCATCTTGTTGATTATCTGGCCTTCCTTAAGACCTCCGTGACCTATGGCGGCATATACCGAATCCCAGTCCCTGAAGCCGTACTTTTGCATGATGGTATCCATATAGGTGGGTACCAGTATGTCTGAGGGTACGATGGAATGGGATTTGCAGTAGGAAAGGAAAAGTTCCTTGCCCTTTCCTATATTGTCGTCCTTAAACTCACTCTTGAACCACTGGTTTATCTTGTTCTTTGCCTGAGTGGACTTGACTATGTTAAGCCAGTCACGGCTTGGACCCTTGGAGTTCTGGCTGGTGATGATCTCAACCCTGTCACCGTTGTTGATAACATAGTCGATGGTCACCAACTGACCGTTGACTCTGGCGCCCACCATCTTGTTACCCACGGCAGAATGGATGCTGTAGGCAAAATCTATGGGTGTGGAACCAGCAGGCAGATTCTTTACATCACCTGTGGGAGTGAAACAGTATACGCTGTCGGAAAACAGATCCAGGTCGTTCTTTAAAAGATCCATGAATTCCCTGTTATCCGCAAGATCTCTCTGCCACTCAAGTATCTGACGGAGCCAGGTAAGCTTTTCTTCTTCCTGCTCCGGAACCTTCTTGCCGTCGGCGGCTTCCTTGTATTTCCAGTGAGCCGCGATACCGTACTCGGCTGCCTTGTGCATCTCCTCGGTACGGATCTGTATCTCGAAGGGCTGCCCCGACGATCCTATAAGGGTGGTGTGCAGCGACTGATACATATTGGGCTTGGGCATTGCGATATAATCCTTGAAACGCCCGGGGATGGGCTTGTATATCTCATGGATGATACCGAGAGCCGCATAGCAGTCCCTTACGGAATCCACGATGATACGTACCGCAAAAAGATCGTATATCTGATCGATGGTCTTGTTCTGGTTGACCATCTTTTTGTAAATGCTGAAAAAGTGTTTGACACGCCCGTCGATCTTGGCTTTGATCCCCGCATTCCTGATGTGGGAAGAAACCTCATTGACTATCTGCTGGATATAACGCTCTCTCTCACTCTTCCTTGCCGCAATGAGCCTGGTAAGATCCTTATAAGCCTCGGGCTCAAGGTATTTAAGGGAAAGATCGTCCAGCTCCACCTTGATCTTGCTGATACCGAGACGGTCTGCGATGGGGGCATAGATATCGAGAGTCTCTCTTGCGATGCGCTGCTGCTTCTCGGGAGCCATGTGCCCAAGGGTACGCATGTTATGAAGCCTGTCCGCAAGCTTAATGAGGATGACCCTTATATCCTTGGCCATGGCAAGGAACATCTTTCGAAGGTTCTCTGCCTGAAGGTCTTCTTTTTCTTTGTCCTGGGAGATCCCGGTGGGCTGCTGGTCCGGCATCTGCAGCTGTTTTAACTTGGTAACTCCGTCCACCAGCAAAGCAACATCCGCACCAAACTCAGTCTCTATCTCCTCCTTGGTGATGATGGTATCTTCCACCACGTCGTGAAGGATACCCGCACAGATGGTCTCTTTGTCAAGTTCAAGATCCGCCAGGATTATGGCAACGTAAAGAGGATGGATTATATAAGGCTCTCCCGACTTTCTGACCTGGCCGTGATGAGCTTCGTCGGCAGTCTTGTAAGCCTTCTCGATCAAAGAAATATCATCCGAGGGATGATATTTTCGAACACGACTAATAAGGTCCGCGAAGAGTTCTTCGGGACTGATGAATTCACCGAGGGATTCTATCCTGCCATCGTCCATGACAAGCTTAAAATCCTCGCTCACGCTATTCTGTTGCACTATGTCGCCTTGATCTGCAGGATCCATATAATACAACCCGCAGGCCCGTCATAGATTTGCAAAAGCAAACGGACCTGCGCCTTGATGATCTGTTTTAAAATTATTTGCCGGGATAAACAATGGCTGATTTAAGAGCCACATCGCCGATCTTGTCACGGCCCTTAAGACCTGCAAGTTCCATAAGAACGACCACTCCCACAACCTTGCCGCCAAGCTCCTCGATGAGCTCGATCATTGCCTTGGTGGTTCCGCCCGTTGCGATAAGATCGTCAACGATAAGGACCTTCTGTCCGGGTTTGATGGCATCCTTATGGATCTCGATGGTTGCCTGACCATACTCAAGATCGTAGGACTTGGCAACAGTCTCACAGGGAAGCTTACCCTTTTTGCGGATAAGCACAAAGGGCTTGCGGTTAATGTATGCAAGAGGGGTTCCGAAAATAAAGCCTCTGGATTCGGGACCTACCACAACATCAAAATCCATGTCCTTGATAAGGTCCTGCATGGTATCTATGGCAAGATGCAGTCCTTCCGCATCCTGCAGGACACTGGTAATGTCCCTGAAAATTATACCGGGCTCGGGAAAATCCGGTATGCTTCTGACGTATTCTTCGAGTTTCTTCATGTTTGCCTCCCAAAATTCCGCATATGCCGCGGAAATAATAATAAAATATTATATAACAGCCTTTTGTCAAAGTCCACATTATCTTACGATCAACGGACTCTGATACCCGTTATCACACACTGTTCGCCGGTAAGAGCGGCATATACGTCTCCGTAGCCCTTGGGAAGTGAGGTGACGCACTTTATCGAAATGCCGGAATTTGCGGTAGACATTGTGATCCGATTTCTCCTGCGCCTGAAGGTAACTACACAGTCCAGACCCTTTTTAAGGCTCTTCTTCCAGGCATCCCAGCCTTCAAAGCTGTCCTCTCTGTGGACCGTAAGATCGTTTATGGTCTTGTCTCCGTTGGTGGCATCTTCCCCATCTATGCGAATACATGCGTATTCATGGTAGTTTTTGCCGGATACCGTTCCGTCATCGGATGTAAAAAGCAAAACATAGGCACAATGGATAACCGAACTTGCGGTAGGTAGGGTCTTTGTGTGGAAGGACAATTTCATGCCCTCCGACACAAGACGCCCTTCGCTTGAGGCACTTCTGTACTCATCTGCATGAATATTGGGCATGTCGCCCTCAGGTCTGTCAATGTAGCTTATCTTTTCTGCGATCCTCGGGATATAATCTTCACCGATGTCCTCGAAGGCCTCAGATATGCTGATATCTTCGATCTTGCAGTGTTCACCCGTAATTCCTATATAAGCAAATCTGGTGGAATCCGCAAGAGCCATGATCACATCCGTATCCGCTGTGGGACCGGATATCTTTATCCTCACATGATCATCATACTTAACGGCTTCGATACCGAAACGGAAATCCCCGTTTTCCGA
Source organism: Lachnospiraceae bacterium (assembly GCA_016280465.1). Classification (GTDB taxonomy): domain Bacteria; phylum Bacillota; class Clostridia; order Lachnospirales; family Lachnospiraceae; genus UBA1258. Next base: position 3,765 of record JAEEGT010000212.1, read on the forward strand.
AAGTGCACTTTCTTTTTCCGTGACATCGGACTTAAGATTCCTTGCGGTGGTGCACATGGTATGACCGTCGGACCAGATCTCTCCGTATTCGATATAATGCATGTTCTTTATGTTTCTCTCATCCGTATGGACGCAGCCGTCCAGGGCGTCAAAGATCACCACCGACGGCAGGGCAAATTTAAGCTCGTAACCGGAATCCGGATGCCACAAAAAGCTGATCTTCGTGATCCTTTTGGTGAGTTTGATACCGTCGGAAACACTTTCCTTGTACTCTCCGAAGTGAATGGCCGAGGCCTTGGTAAGATCCAGAAGTTCCAGTCTGTCAGTGGTGGTCTCTTCGGTCTCACGCAGGACATATTCCGTATCCCGGTCGATCATATCTACCATTATGGATGCAAACTTCGGATCGAACTCCTTACCTGAACCCGCCACCATGATCTCTCTTATCTTTCCCTGGGCCATGGGACCCTTGTGATTCCTGTTTGATGCCATACGGTCATAAGCATCCGCCACGGCGATTATCCTGGCGGAAACGGGGATGGCCTCTCCTCTCAGTCCCTTGGGATAACCTTTACCATCGAAACGTTCGTGATGGTAGCTTGCGGTCTGACCCAGAGCCGGGAAATCAGTGACCTTGTTAAGTATCTCACCGCCTATCTCCGCATGCTTTCGATAGGTATCCTTTTCCATCGCACTGAGGGAATCCGCCTTGGAAAGTATATCGTTGGGAACCTTGATCTTGCCTATATCGTGAAGCAGCGCTGCACAATATACGTCAAAACATTCCTTGTCGCTCATGCCGGAAAGCTTTGCTATTTCTCTTGCATACTGCGCAACTCTTAAGGTGTGTCCCTTTGTATATTCCGTTCTTTCGTCGAGATTTTCGGAAATGGCGGCAATGGTCTGTTCAAAAATACGCTCGGAGGTCTCTCTTTCTGCCTTCAGGGCTTCCATCCGGATCTCGTTTGCTTTTTCCACCTTTCTGTTGGTCTCTTCGATGGCAAAAACATAAAGTACCACCGCCATACCTACGATGGAGATATTTGTAAGGGAAAGTCCGTAAGCAAATACCTGTGTCACGGTAGCCGCTACGGGAACCGAGACAAACAGCAATATGGAAACACGGATGTATTTGTCGAATTTTTTATAATAGCTTATCAGTACCGAAAACATAAGGCACAAAGAAGCCATGGGGAACAGGTAGCTGAGCAGGAAAAGCGGACCTCTCTGATAGCGGTTATATTCATCAAAGGTATAATAGATCCCCGTAAACTGGGCGATGATCAAAAGAAC
>JAEEGT010000213.1 GCA_016280465.1 Lachnospiraceae bacterium
GCGAAGGCCATAGACGGAGTGTCGGGTGTCTCAATACACACCTCCTGCTCCGACAGAGCAAACAGATTTCATATAATGATAGAACTTGAAATGACCGATGAGGGGCTGCTTAATTTCGATAAATCCGCCGTGCACAGCGAATGGAAGGAACGGTATGGGGAAATGTTAGAGGGGAAGACAATATTTGATTGTGAGTGAGCCATGTTTTGAACTGAAGTGAATCTATAATCCGCTTACTGAGAAAGAGACCTATAAGAACGATGAAAGCAGTAAAAAGATATTTGAGGAATTTGTAAGAATTGCCCGGGGTTAGTCGGTGTTTTCTTTTTCGACCGGTTGTAGTATAATAGATTCAGGCAAAGGCGCCGCTTTAGGTGTCTTTGCTTTTTTTTATTGTCTGAGCGAGGTAAAGGAGGCGGGTATGGCAGCATTTGACAGGGTATTGTCGGGAATACCGCAGATGGATGAACATTTTGATAACATACGTCTTGGCGACAATGTTGTCTGGCGGGTGGACAATCTGGAGCAGTTTAAACTGTTTATGAAGCCCTACGTGGACCGGGCAATTCGGGACGGGCGAAATCTCATATACTTTCGCTTTGCCAGTCACGAACCTCTTCTTGAGCCGAGAGAGGGCTTAAAGATTATTGACGTTGAACTGAATCACAGATTTGAAAACTTCACCGTCAACATCAGAGAGCATATCACAAGAGAGGGAAGGGATGCCTTCTATGTTTTCGACTGCCTGTCAGAGCTTCAGACCGCCTGGGCAACGGACCTTATGATGGGCAATTTCTTCCGCGTAACCTGCCCTTATCTTTTTATTCTTGATACGGTGGCTTTCTTCCCCCTTATAAGAGGCAAGCATTCTTTCCAGGCGATCGCAAAAATCAGGGACACCACCCAGTTATTTCTTGATGTATATTCGGAAAAAGAAAACGTCTATGTGCGCCCCGACAAGGTCTGGAACCGCTATTCCGAGACCATGTTCCTTCCCCATCTTTACAATCCCGAAACCGGGGATTTTAAGCCAATTCTTGACGGTGTTCAGGCAAGCCGGTTCTATCAGCTTTTGGGAGACAACGCTTCCTCTACGGACAGAGGCAACATGGACAGCTGGGACCGCTTCTTCAACATGGCCGAGACCATGTACGAGAACGGAATGGACGTTACCGAAGCCTGCCATCGTATGTGCGACATCATGATGTCCAGGGACGAAAGGCTCCGTGAAATTTTAAAAGATAACTTTAAGCCACGGGATTACTTTGCGGTTCGCAAAAGAATGATCGGAACCGGTATGATAGGCGGCAAGGCCTGCGGAATGCTCCTTGCAAGGAAAATAATCGAAAATAGATGTCCTGATATTGCGGTGAAGCTTGAGCCCCATGATTCTTTTTACATAGGGTCCGATGTATTCTATTCCTTCATAGTGGAGAACAATTTCTGGGATTTGAGAATAAGACAGCGAAGCAGGGAAGAATACTTTTCCGTGGCGGAGGAGTTTGCGGACAGGCTTCTTTCGGGAAAATTCTCCAGAGACATGGAAGAGCAGTTTGTAAAGCTCCTTGAATACTACGGCCAGGATCCCATTATCGTAAGGTCCAGTTCCATACTTGAGGACGGTTTCGGCAATGCTTTTGCCGGAAAATACGAGTCGGTTTTCTGCTCCAATTCCGGAGATATGGACCAGAGGCTTGAAGAACTTGAGAATGCGGTAAGGACCGTTTACGCCAGTACCATGAGCAAATCCGCCCTTGATTACCGAAGCAGGCGTGGCCTTCAGGATCGGGACGAACAGATGGCGCTGCTGGTTCAGAGGGTTTCAGGTTCTTACTACGGTGAATACTATATGCCCTGCGTGGCCGGGGTGGGCTATTCTTACAGTCCCTACAGGTTTATGGAGGACCTTGACCCTACGGCAGGCATGCTTCGGCTTGTTATGGGTCTCGGAACCTCTGCGGTTGACAGAACGGAAGGCTCTTATCCGAGACTTGTAAGCCTTGATAAACCCAAGGCCACTACCGCCCGTAACTGTGCGGAGAAGCATAAGTATTCCCAGAGAAAGCTGGAACTTATGAACCGGGCATCCCGGAAACTTGAGCAAATGGACCCCGGAGACGTTAAGCCGTATCTTCCGGGTTTTATGAAGCGGCTTCTTTTTGAGCATGACTACGATGCGGAGAGACTGTTCAGGGAACGGGGGCAGTCAAGGGATATTGAGTTTGTTTCATGTCAGGGCATAGTGGACAAAGAAAACCTGATGGACGAGATGCGACGGGTTCTTTCCGCCATTCAGAAGGAATACGATTATCCTGTAGACACGGAGTTTACAATCAATCTTTCCGAAAACGGTGACTACGTGATTAACCTTCTGCAGTGCAGACCCTTGCAGGTTTATCAGGACTCGGAAGAGACGGAGATGCCCGAGAATGCGGCCCCCGGTTCAATTCTCTTTGAGTGCAAAGGCTCATCCATGGGTCTTTCAAGGCTTGAAAAACTGGACATGGTGGTCATAATCGACCCCGTAAATTACTACAACATGCCATACCAGGATAAGTACAAAGTTGGCCGTGCACTTGGTTCCGTGAACTGGGCCATGCGGGGACAAAATAAGAAGCTTCTTTTGCTTTCGCCCGGACGTATAGGTACATCCTCACCGGAACTTGGGGTTCCTGCCCTGTTTTCGGACATAAGCGAGTTCGAGGCAATCTGTGAAATCGCGGACTCGAGAGCGGGCTACAATCCGGAACTGTCTTACGGAAGCCATTTCTTCCAGGATCTGGTGGAAGCGGGAATTCTCTACAATGCCATATTTGAGAATGAAAAGACCGTTGCCTATAACCCGGAGCTTTTGGAAGAATTTGACAATCTGTTGTGCAACTATGTGCCTGAGGCGGAGGATTTAAAGGACATTATCAGGGTATTGGATGTGTCGCACGCGGGCTTTATGCTTTGCAACGACATGAAAAAAGAAAGGATTCTTTGCTGCAAAGGGAAATAAATGATCGGAGGGGCTATGGTTACATTAAACGATTATCTTTACAACGGCGACACGGTGCTGAAAATCATACGGAAGTACTCCCGGGATCTGAAAGAAGAATCCTTGAAGACCGGGAACACTATGGACATGCTTCATGCCAACTTTCTTTTGCGGCTTGAGGAATTGTTGATTCACAACGACTTCCTGACCTCCCAGTCCCAGAGGATAAGGGAACTTTATAAGTATATGACCAGAGAGTATCCCTATCTGGCTTTTACTTTCAAGGGCAGAATCAAATCCCTTATCAGGGCCGAAGGAAAATTCAACGCCTATATTGTGGAAACCGCATATGATTACTACAAAAAGAACGGTACATTCCCTGACCCTGCGGAGATACGCGGTAAATTAGAGCATTTCAGGGATCTTATCGCTTACAGGATAGTCATCTCCATGCCTAAGTGCCATGTTAAGGATGTTAACGAGCAAAAAGAAAAAGAACTTGAATGTCTTTATGAAATTGCCAATATGCTGCCGGACTTTCTGGAACTTCGGGGATTCAGCGCCGAGGTTTCTTCATTTGACCACGGAGCATATTCGGACAGACTGGATGAAGCCGTCAGACCTTATTTCAGGGATTATATCCTCAATCCCGGAGGCAACGGGTACAAGTCTTTGCATATAACTCTCTACGACAATGAGTCGAGAAGTTATGTGGAGGTTCAGCTTCGTACGAAAGAGATGGACGACAATGCCGAAATAGGTCCGTCAAACCACTTGGGGTACGAGAAAAAGCAGCAGGAAGAACGTGCAAGAAGAGACAACATTCCGGCGGGTGAATGTCTCTATTTCGACCAGGCATTTGAGCGTGGAATGAAGCTACAGCAGTTGGACCTTTCAAAGGTGGACGTGAACATGTTCGGAGCAATCAACAACAGTCTTGTGAATGACGGCTGCGGCCTGTACAGGGGAAGACTGATCCTGCCCTTTGAGCATCTTTCCAGGTTTCAGAATGATGTGATAGATTGAAGGAATGCGGGGCCAGTTGGGGGTGACTCAAGCGTGGCTTGAATTTTCTCTTGAAACTTAAACCGTCACTCGCTATGATCATCTTGAAAGGGAAGGTATTATAAGAGCGAAGAAGAAAGACGGGTCCTATACAGACAGGAGAACGATATGAGTTTGGGCACAAATATCAAACGGATCAGGGAAGAGCAGGGATTGACCCAGGAGCGGCTTGCAGAGAAACTTGGGGTCACTTTTCAGGCGGTGTCTTCCTGGGAAAGAGAAGAATACAGGCCTGACACGGAGAAACTGGTAAGACTGTCGGAAGTACTGGATGTTTCTTTGTCGGCTCTTGTGGAAGACAGGCGGGGGATCTTTAAGACCAAAGAGACCATCTATAACTGGGAACACATGAAGACATATGTGAAGACCACGGCGCGAAATTATAAGCTTTCAGACACCCTGAAGGCCGTGGATTATGCGGTCCTTGCTCACGAGGGTCAGAAGCGGAAGCGCTCTGATACGCCTTATATCTACCATCCTTTGAATCTTGCCTGCCACGCCCTGTCCATGGGGATTACTGATGATGAAATCATAGCAGCCTGCATGCTCCACGATGTAGTGGAGGATTGCGGGAAGACTCTTTCGGAGCTTCCTGTAGGGGACGAGGCAAAGGAACTTGTTAGACTGTTAACTCACGAAAAGACCAACGAAGAAAACCGGGGCAGGGTCATGAAAGCCTACTACGGGGCCATCGCGGGAAATCCCAAGGCTGCACTGGTCAAATGCATCGACCGCTGCAATAACCTTACCACCATGTCCTGGGGCTTAAGCCGGGACCGGATCTTCAGAATGATAAAAGAAACGGAAGAATACTATCCGGCGCTTCTTAAGGTTGTTAAGGCCGAAGCAGAATTCGGTAATGCCGCGTGGCTGCTTCAGTACCATATAGAGAGTATGCTGGATATATATAAGAGGTTGATGTAGGGGGCCGTGGCTCCGCATGAGCAGTGCGGACTCGCCCTGCAAATCAGCAGTGCGGACTCGCCCTGCAAATCAGCAGTGCGGACTCGCCCTGCAAATCAGCAGTGCGGACTCGCCCTGCA
>JAEEGT010000214.1 GCA_016280465.1 Lachnospiraceae bacterium
CCTGCCACATCTCCGAACAATACTTCCAGGGTGGATACCACACTCTCCTTGGCTAAGAATCCGCTTACCAAAGATACGCAGATCCTCCAGTCTCCAAGCCCTGCAGGCTTCATTATGGGCACGAACAGATTTGATATCACTGCAAGGATACTGGTCTTTGAATCCACAGCGTAATCAAAGGTGGGTGTAAATCTCTGCAGTAACCATATAACGATGGTGGCAAGCATGATCACCGTAAAGGCACGCTTCCGGAAATCCTTTGCTTTTTCCCAAAGGAGAAGGGCCACGTTCTTTACTCCCGGCATACGGTAGTTGGGAAGCTCCATGACAAAGGGGACAGCATCACCCTTAAACAGAGTCTTTCTGTAAAGCATTGCGATAAGCACTCCCATGAGTATACCAAGCATATAAAGCCCCGTCATGATAAGACCGCCGTATTTAGGGAAAAAGGCGCTTACAAAGAAAGCGTATATGGGAAGCTTTGCGGAGCAGCTCATAAAGGGTGTAAGAAGAATGGTCATCCTACGATCCCGTTCGCTGGGAAGGGTCCTGGTGGACATGACTGCGGGAACGGTACAGCCAAACCCTATGAGCATGGGCACTATGCTGCGACCCGATAGTCCTATCTTACGAAGGAGCTTGTCCATCACAAAGGCAACTCTTGCAATATAACCGCTGTCCTCGAGAATGGATAGGAACAGGAACATGGTAACGATTATGGGAAGGAACGAAAGCACACTGCCAACTCCTGCAAAAATGCCGTCTATCACCAGTCCGTGAACGGTGGCATTGACATTGGCTGAGGTCAGGGCCTCATCCACCACCACCGTGAGGGCATCGATGCCCGTCTCCAAAAGTCCCTGTAAAAAGGCTCCGATAACATTAAAGGTCAAAAAGAACACAAGCCCCATTATGAGTATAAATGTGGGGATCGCAGTATATTTGCCCGTAAGGATACGATCGATCCGTTCGCTCTTCTCTCTTTCCCTGGAAACCGCGGGTTTTCTCACGGTTTCGGCGCAGACCTTGCGGATAAACTCAAATCTCATGTCCGCAATGGCGGCGTGTCTGTCAAGACCCCGCTCCGATTCCATCTGGGACACTATGTGTTCCAGTATGGTCTTTTCATTGTCATCAAGATCCAGTCTGGAAATGATACGCTCATCACCTTCAATGACCTTGCTTGCGGCAAATCTTAAGGGAAGCTCTGCCCTCTTTGCATGATCTTCTATCAAATGGGAAACTGCATGTAGACAGCGATGGACCGCTCCTCCGTGATCCTCCTCGCTGCAATAGTCCTGTTCCACAGGGCGTTCCTGATAGTGAGCCACATGAACGGCATGGGAAACAAGTTCGTCGACACCTTCGTTCTTTGAGGCTGAGATGGGAACCACCGGAACCCCCAGCAGGTCTTCCATCCTGTTGATGTTTATGGTGCCGCCGTTCTCCCTGACCTCATCCATCATGTTAAGCGCCACTACCATGGGGATATCCATCTCCAGAAGCTGCATGGTCAGGTACAGGTTTCTTTCTATATTAGTGGCATCAAGGATATTGATGATACCCGTAGGCTTTTCGTTAAGTACGAAATCTCTGGATACTATCTCCTCGGTTGAGTAGGGAGACATGGAATAGATACCGGGAAGATCCGTTATGACGGTATTGGGAGTATTTCTGATGGGGCCGTCCTTGCGGTCCACCGTTACTCCGGGAAAATTGCCCACATGCTGGTTGGAACCCGTGAGCTGGTTAAAGAGAGTGGTCTTGCCGCTGTTCTGATTACCCACAAGGGCAAAAGATAACAGAGCGTCATCCGGAAGGGCCTTCTCGTGGGTCTTATCATGATATCGCCCGCCTTCGCCCAGACCGGGGTGCTCTGTTTTGATATATTCCTTTTTTCCGCCGGGTTCTCCCTCTTCGACTTCCGAGACATCGATCTTGGCCGCATCTGCAAGTCTTAAGGTAAGATTGTATCCGTGGATCATTATCTCCACAGGATCTCCCATGGGTGCATATTTGATTATCCGTACATTGTTGCCGGGAATTACCCCCATATCAAGAAGATGCTGTCTCAGGGCACCCTCACCCCCAACCGACACGATCAGTGCCGACTTGCCTATCGCCAAATCATTAAGCCTCATTACGCAGGACCCTTTCTTTTTCTAGAAATATCCTATCGCAATGAGGCTTTAACGTCAATGATTCAATATGCTGTTTAATGACTCTTATCAGTTAACCTTGAAGTAAGCGGTGAGTTCTTCCAGCTTGTCTGCAACGGACTTAAGATCCCTGCTCATATCAAGCACATCCTGGGTGACCTGAGACATCTGGGTGATGGAAGCGCTGGTCTCTTCTGCACTTGCCGCATTTTCTTCGGAGATTGCCGACAGGCTGCTGATGTTATCGTTAAGACCGGAGCAAAGCTTCTGTACGGAATCGGAATTCTCTTTAACGTCGCCAACCATTTCCTTGGTCCTGTCGATGGCCTTGATAAGCTCCTGAAGGCTTTCCTCGGACTTCTTGCTGGTCTCATCCTGCCTGTCCATCATCTCGGACATTTCGGATACCATGGATACCGCACCTTCGGTCTCATCCTTAAGGTTGCTCATGATCTCTCTGATCTTTACGGCCGCCTGGTTGGACTGATCCGCAAGGGCTGAGATCTCGCTTGCAACAACCGCAAATCCGCGGCCCGCTTCACCGGCTCTTGCAGCCTCAATGGAAGCGTTGAGAGAAAGAAGGTTTGTCTGGCTTGCGATATTGTTTATATCGTTGGCTGCGGTGGTAACGGTTTCTACCGCATCCTGCACGTGATTCATCTTTTCGGTGATGTCCTTAAGCTTTTCGATGGACTTAAGAGTATCTTCGATGAGGGTCTTAAAGTCGCCCACAACCTGTCTGGAATTAACATCCATCTCAGCGGTACATTCATTGGTCTGCTGTACGCTTTCATTGATGGATTCCATGGTACGAAGGATCTCTGCGATACCCTGAGCGGAATTCTCAACTTCCTGAGCCTGGGTGGTGGCACCGTTGGCGATTTCTTCAACCGCGTTGGAAAGGTCGTTCATGGAAGTGGAGGTCTCATTGGCTGCCTTGTCAAGGCCCTTTGCACTTACAACCAGTGTGTCGATATTGTTCTTGACTCCGCTGATGGTGGTATCAAAACGTTCTTTAAGTTCATTTACACTGTTGACCATCTTGCCCAGTTCATCGGCTCTGGTCTCACCTGCACTTGTCTTATCGCCGGTGAAATTACCGTCCGCAAGATCGTTACAAACTTTCGAAGCGCCCACAAGAGCCGCGTTCATTTTAACGGATACCAAAACTGCGATGGCAATGGTTGCGGCGGTAGCAAACAAAGCAACTATCAGCACGTAAGATATGGCTGAATTTATGGATTTCTTGAAATTATCCTTGCTTATTCCGGTAAATACCATACCGCAGATATTTTTTGTACCGGGCTGATAAAGAGGTACATAGGCTACAACACATTCCTTGCCCGCAACCTGGGTGCTCATGGATGTGAATTCCTGTCCCTTTTGAAGCACCGCTGCTTTTACCGCATCGGTACACTGGGTACCTACGGCACGCTGTCCGTTATTTACCACCGATGTGTTTCTTCTGGTGTCACCAAAGAAAAGTGTTGCGTACATGCCGGATTCTTTGGTGAATTCATCAAATACATCGTTTAAATATGTCAGGTCCTTATTGCCCGCATACATCACTCCGTTTTCATCCACACGGAATTCATCGGTTGAGATCGTTGCGATCATCTCTCTCAAAGCATATGCCGAACCCTGCAGTTCATGGATGGTGTTTTCGGACATTATCTTCTGTAATCTGAAACCCACCACCATAGTAAGCGCTATCGCAACAACTAAAACAGGCAAGATTGCCAGTGTCATCAATCTCGCCTTAAAACTGCTCTTAAACCTTTTTACCATACTCATTCTCCTTTCAAGACTGACCGCCCTCTCCAATAGTTATCCCGGGCTGCTGTAATTTTGCTGCATACTATAATCTGTATGTATGGTTTTTATTTACACCATATATTAGGTACGAAACATTATCACCGAATTAACAGACTTTTTAATTATTTGTTTATTTTCAGGTGGCCAAAATGCCGAATTAAGCGGGAAAAATAAGAATTTATTAAGGTTACGGGAATTGAGTTTAAAGAGGAAATAATATATACTGAAAAAGAAATAAAAACACCTGTGAGGACACCATGGACAAGATTGCTGTTTTAGTTCCCTGCTACAATGAAAGCAAGACCGTTGAGAAGGTGGTTACCGACTGGAAACGGGTCCTTCCCGAGGCCGTGGTCTATGTATATGACAATAACTCCACCGACGGCACCGATGAGATCGCAAGAAAGGCCGGCGCTGTTGTGCGCTACGAACATCAGCAGGGCAAGGGCAATGTTATCCGCCGCATGTTCCAGGAAATAGATGCGGAGTGTTACATCATGGTGGACGGCGACGATACCTATCCCGCCGAGGACGGTCCCGCAATGGTGACCGAAGTCCTTGAAAACAACGTGGACATGGTGGTTGGGGACAGGCTTTCTTCCACATATTTTACGGAAAACAAGCGCCCCTTTCATAACTTCGGAAACCGTCTTGTGCGTTTCCTCATCAATCTGCTCTTTAAGAACAATATAAGAGATATCATGACGGGCTACAGAGCCTTCAGCTACAGGTTCGTCAAATCCTATCCCGTGGTTTCCCAGGGCTTTGAGATTGAGACCGACATGACCATCCATGCCATCGACAAGAACATGTTCATCAAGAACCAGATAATCTCCTTCAGAGACCGCCCGGAAGGCAGCGAAAGCAAGTTAAACACCGTTTCCGACGGTACCAAGGTCATCATGACCATATTAAGGCTCTACAGAGATTACAGGCCCATGCGGTTCTTCGGTCTTATCTCCCTTATACTTATGCTGATCTCCGTGGGATTTTTCGTGCCGGTACTCATTGAATACATAAACACCGGACTGGTTCCCAAATATCCCACCCTCATAACCTGCGGCTTCTGCTTCCTGACTGCCATCATCTCCTTCTTCTCGGGAATGATACTTCAAAGCATCAAGCACAAAGAACGGCGTGACTTTGAATTTACCCTGCAGGACATCGCGGCACGCTACAAAAAAATAATTTAAACACATAAAAAAGAGGCTTTTACAAGCCTCTTTTTTATTTCATTCTTGTCCAGGCACAGCCTACACTGTCCTACGCAAGAAATCCCGCCAGCACGAATACCAGGGGTGAATTCCAGTAGATGGTGATCTCATTGAGTGAATAGCAGTCGATGTGATCGTAGTAGCATTTCATGGGAGCAGAGTCCTTAGGCACTTCCTTGGCCCGCTCGTCCTGAAGTCCCACGTTGGGGCCTCCCGATACAAGTCCAGGCCAGGGCTCCTCGATATCATCAACCGCTGTGGGCCTTAAGTGCGGATTCTTGAATGCTTTCTCACCGTTTCCCGTAACATAGCTTACATCCATACTGTTGGCACCAAGGAGATAGTCAAGACCCGCGGAAACTGCCTTTCTGTATTCAGACTTACCTGTATCCTTATAGGCCATGGTCAGCACCATAAGATACTTTAAAAGCTCCATGTTGCTTCCCCAGATAAAATCGTTCTTTGTCATGCAAAGACCGAAGCCGTTCTTTGATGCATTGGCAAGGAGCCTGTCCGCTTCTTTTTGCATGCGGACGCGAAGTTCGGCGCAAAGATCCGCAGGTTCTCCCTTAAGAAGGATCGAAAGGGTTCCAAGCCCCGCCACTTCGGCCCAGCCGAAGCAGGTGAAGGCATCACCCTGGTTGCCCTTGAACTTGGCCTTGGCTTCATGTTCAAGGAGACGATCCCGCTGCTTTTTCGCATCCTCAAGAAAACCCGGCTCTCCTGTAGCCTCGTAAAGTGCGGCTGCAGCCCAGAATCTGTTGGAGATATCCTCGGCCTCGCCGTATTCACCGGTATTTGAGCCGGGAGCGTTTCTGAAAAGAAGGGGCTCAGGATTCTCTTTAAGCCATTCATAGGCCTTCCTTGAAGCCTTTAAAAGCTTGTCCCCATAGGCCTTGTCATAGTCTTTATAAACCGTATACGAAAGGGCGAACACAGCCGCGATATCGGCTGTCGCAAGGCTTGACACGTTAAAAAGAAACAGTTCCGCCGTATCATCTTCAGGCATGATAAAGGGTGCATGGTTAAAGGTTGTGACCTTGTGCCATACGGAACCGTTGTCACGCTGCATCTTAAGAAGAAAATCAAGTTCTACCCTGACTTCCGCAAGGATGTCGGGAAGATCGCCCTTGTCGCCCGCAACCTTGGGGATATTGAATTCCACCTTCAGAAGGTCTTTAAAGAATCTGACACCGTAAAGCAAATGCGCTACCGCCACGGCACCTGCCGTTGAATATCTTCCAAAGTCCCCTGCATCGTGCCAGCCTCCGGTAACGTCAACAGGATCCGTATCCTCGCCATAGACCGTAGCCTTGGACATGTGACAGGGCTTATGATAATAAACTCCCGCATATTTTGGATCCAGTGCATCGCCGCAACGAAGATAATAAAAGCACTTGCAGATATCCTTCATGAGCTTGTCGTAAACATCTCCCGCAATGTTAAAATGTGCGGAATCCACGCCCTCTGCGGAAACACTGTATCTCCCGGGCTCATCAAACTCCGAAAAATCCGCAACGAAAGTATCCTCGCCGGATATCTCATCGGTACCGAAATGACTTACTTTGCCGTGATATACGGCCTTGCCGCCCTCATCCTTCACCTCGAAATCCGATGCTGAAAAATTAAGTACGGCCTTCTTTGTTTCCCCGGGTAAAAAACCCACCTGATCGATAAATATCCTGTTCATGTAATCCCCCTTACCGGCACAAAACTGCGCCAAAATGTTCGTAACCCAAAGTGCCCCGTAAATCCTTCAAGACCCGGCACCCTAATATGTAAGACCCCTCTCGGGCTGCATGAATTCCTCAAGTCTGTGAGTGTAAACATCCATCGCAGCTTCCTCATAGGCCAGTTTGTCGCTCTCTGCCCCGCACAGTCGCATCAGATACTTTGTAAAAGGCGGGTTAAGTATGAGTAACGGCCCGATGATGTAAGTGGCAAGAAAATTATTGATCCTTATGCCCTCACCCTTTACTTCGGGATTAAGACCGTCCCCCCGGACCGTTTCGAAAAGCGGTGTAAACTCTCCGTAGGAATGGGTAAACTGGCTCTTAAAGCCCACGATATCCATGTCCCCGAATTTGCCCACATACAGCGAATTGTATCTTTTCATCATGCGGCGTACCGCATGGGTCTTTAACAATCCAAGGCAGGGAATCTGCCTGCCATCGTCGCACTCTATGTACTCTCCGAAAACTTCCCAGGCATTGCCGGTAACAAGAAAGACCTTCCCGGCATCCATAAGTTCCCGGATCCTGTCCTTGTAGGGCTTCAGGGCATCCATCACCAGTTCCTGACCGTGCTCCGTAACGGTTCCCATGTAGATAAGTGCCATGTCATCGTGGCTTGCAAAATATGGTTCCGTCTTTAAAGCGGTATCGATGATCTCGCAGTCCACACCGTTTTCCTTGAAACTCCGCCTTAAGTATTCAATATTCTGAAGATCTCCGTAGAGATTGCAGATTTCGGGAAAAAGAACTTCTATCTTCATGATCCTACAGCTTCTCTGCCCTTTCCATAAGTATTTTTCTCACCTTCTGGGTCAGATCGAAGGAATCCACCCCGTGAAATACGCACACAAGGTCACCCTTGTCAAAGTCTATGTTCTTGGCGCCCTCAAGCTCCGAAAGTTCGATCTTGATCTTTGAATCGGGAACTCCGGCATAAAGAAGCCTTAACCTGTAATCCCTGGCTCTGGGGCCCGATACCACGATCTCACGAACATTATCATCGTTTAAGAACTCAAAGTCGCAGTCATACATCCAGCAGGTGTTTTCGGACCAGTGAGCCTCGTCGTAAAGACAGTTCATCATAAGAAGGATGCTCTTTCGCCCGGGTAATTCCCGCACGTAGTCAAAGGCTCTTGAAATGGCAAGGGCGTTCTTTTCCTTGGCAAGCTGGGTAAGGATGGACACATTGTTCACCTTCACCATCTTGTATCTGGATTCAACTACCTTGGACTTCTTCATGTATTCAACGATATCGGAATGTTCATAGCCCATCTCTCTGAAAAGAGCCGCAATGGACACCATGTTGTAGATATTGAAGATACTGTCGTTGACAAACTCATAGACACCGGTGCCCTTCTTGTCCTCGATGGTAACGGTCTTATTCTTACGGTCTATGATTGTTGCCGCATAGTCATAGTCGGGAGACTTAAAACCGCAGTCCACGCAGTGGCAGCGGCCGATATGATGATATCTTAAATAGTCATATTCAAGCTTGCCTGCACATCTGGGGCAGATACGGATATCGTTGATGAGATTGATGCATTCCTTAATGTCGGATTCCAGTCTGTTGATGCCGTAATAGACTCTGGCATTGTTCGGTGCCACGCCGCAGGAAATAAGATCGTCTCCGTTAAGGATAAGTTTGGAAGAAGCAGGGATATTGTCGGTGAGTATCCCGCCGATGAATTCGGGATGTCCGTTTCTCATGATGGAATCCCTGAAAAGATTGGTAATAAGGATATATTCGGGCTTAACATGAGGGTACAGCTTGGGAGTAGTACGTTCATCAGTCTCAAATACCGCCACATCGTATTTTGTCTTTCCTAAGAAGGAAGCGCCATTTATAAGGGCGGTGGTGATGCCGGGCTTGGTGTTGGAGCCCGCACGGTTACTTAAGACCTTCCTGCCGGAGGCCTCGAACATGTCGCAGATCATGTTGTTGACGGTGGTTTTGCCGTTGGTACCGGTAACCGAGATTATATGTTCGGGCTTACCTATGCGGTCAAGAAAATCCGGGCACAGATCATTGGCGATCTGCCCCGGAAGATTTGTCCCGTGGTGTCCGGTTATTTTAAGGGCAACCCAGCAAAGCCTTGCTGCCCAGAGTGCAAACAGAAAACGTAACTTACCCATATCGGTTCTTCTTTCAAATCCGTATTTCGGCAAAAAGCAAATGCCGATAACAGTTTGATTATACACCTACGGACCACCATGGGCAATTTCTTTGTGCTTTTTTATCAGCTCACAAGGTCCCTTTTGTTGTATACAAAGACTGCTGCCGCCGCACTTACAAGTATCACCGCTGCGGCTATCAGGAAAGCCGCCGGCTCCGATTCCTTACCGGAGAGTATCTCAGAAGCATTGGCGTAGGAAAAAGGTCCGATAAAGAGATAATCCTTAAGATCCGGCACCACTCTTCCCATGAGATCGTAGACATAAAAGATAAGCGCAAGTCCCAGACCGAGCCCCATCTTTATCCTGGTGGATACTGCCGAAACCAGGAAACATACGGAAGCCACCTCAACGTTCATAAGAAACTCAAGGAGCAAAAACTTCATAAGCTCCGAAGCCGTGAGCCCCTCTCCTAGTCCGGCAAAAGCTGCAACATACAAAAGTCCGCAGATTATGGTAAAGAGCACCAGTCCCACAAATACGCACAGCCCCTTGGCAAAGAGCACCCTGCTCCTTGATAAGGGAAGGGAAAGAAGAAATTCTCCCGTGTGCCGTTCTTCTTCCTTGGAAAGGATCACTATGGCAGTGATGGCCGCAAACATGGCACTTCCCAGTCCGTGGATCACACCTATCTCCGTTGCAAAATACCCCTCTATGGTGGCAATGCTTAAGGTACTCATACCAAAGGCATCGGAAAAAGCACCCATACTTGAGAACATGTCCGCCATGCTCTTCATGTCGCCCTGCATGCTGGAATAAAGCAAAATGCTCACAAAGCCCAGGATCCCAACGGTAAGGCTCCAGATAAGTATCTGTTTAAGGTTCAGTTTTAACTCTCTTAAGAAAACGTGCTTCATCACATTTCCTCCTCTTCTTCGTAGAACTTAAGGAACCTATCCTCGTCGATATCCACGGTATCGAGCATTGTCAGTCTTCCCTCACGCATGATGGCGGCGTGCCTGCAGTACCTGTTTACCTCGGAAAGCACGTGGGTCGAAAGAAGGCAGGTGGCTCCGGCATTGACATACTCATTGATAAGATCGAAAAAGTGCTTTTGTATCAGTGGATCAAGGCCGCTGGTGGGCTCGTCGAAGATAAAGAGCTTCGGTTTATGCTGCATGGCGCAGACGATACTCACCTTCTTGCGGTTTCCAAGGGACAGTTCCTTTATCCTTTTGTCCGTGTTGACTTTGAGGCGTTCGCAGATCTTAGCGGCCTCTTCGGAATAGTCTCCTCCCCTTATGTCTGCGGCATATTTTATGACATCGGACACCTTCATGGTATCGTAGAACCAGGCTTCCGAGGGCATGTAGCCTACGTCCGCAAGGATCTTTTCACGGTCCTTTACGTTGTCTAACCCGAATACCCTGATTTCGCCCGCGTCTTTCTTTAAAAAGCCCAGGATAGACCTGATGGTGGTGGATTTTCCTGCCCCGTTGGGACCTAAGAAGCCAAAGATATCTCCTTCCTTGACCGACAGGTTAACATCGATGACGCCCCTTGCTTTGCCGTAGCTTTTACTGAGTCCCCTGATCTCGATTACATTGTCCATATGATACCTCCCTGTTCTTTGACCCCACCATAACAGAAACAAAAAACGGGAACAATAGCTGTTCCCGTAAGATGCACTAAATGACCTCTATCCTTCACTTTTTGTGTTCGGTCTGGAAGATCTTAAGTTCCTCATTAAGTACCTTGTCGTCGATCCGCCGCTTGGTCTTATATATCAAAAATACACAGAAATACAGAAATATCACGTAAGCCCCAAGGATCAGGGAAACAACCGGCTTTCTTTCAAACCAGCCTCCGAAAAAGGAAATAAGCCCGTAAAGGCAGGTGCAGACCGCAAGACCTGTATACTCTCTAGCTCCGAACCGGTCCGCTTCGTCAAAATTGTTAAAGAGCAAAAGCTGTAAATAACAGATGGCATAGCAGGAAAGGATCATCTCCGCCATGTGCAGGATGCTTGCTTCAAAGGATCCCCGGATCATACGGAATACACAGTAAAAGAAAAGGATCGCGAAGAAATAAAGGCATGCTTTGAATTCGATGCCGATCTCCTTCGTGAGATATCTCTCCCAGAGAGTGGTCTTCTTTTTATCGCTCATTGATCTCCCCCCTTTAACAGTCTCCTGAATTCCGAAGCATACCTTCTGGAGATAAGGATATGCTCGCCCCCTTCCATGGTGGCATCGATCCTGTTGGACGACAGGCTCTTAAGGGACACCACCCGGTTAACGTTAATGACCATGGATTTGCTGCATCTGAAAAATGCACCGTCCGCCACTTCATTCATAAAGGAATTTAAGGTCTTGTCCACTCTTAAGGTCTTATCCTTTGTGCAGGCAAAGACCTTGTCATCCACAGATTCAAGATAAAGAATGTCCTCAAGCTCGATCTGTATCTTTTCTTCGTCGTTTCTGGCCCAGAGCTTACCGCCTTCATCCCCTAAGATCGAAAGGATCCGGCTTACGGTTGGAGTAAGGTCTTTGTAACGTATGACTATGCTCTCTTCGCCTTCCGTTATCTGTCTTACGTCTATTTTCATCGCTCTACCGGTTTTCCATGAACTTCACAAGGTAGTCTCTTATGGCTTCAGTTACCTTGTCCAGGTGCTTGCCGTAGCAATGATCGTCGCCTTCGATGGTCACAAAGGTGCAATTTTCGTATTTCTTTGCAGCATCCACCGAATCCGAATAGGGAACCGCTCCGTCATCGTCGCCGTGGATTAAAAGAACGGGACCCCTGAAATTCTTTATGGCTGCATCGGTATCAACAGTCTGGGCAACACGGACGTAGTTTCCGTCAAGGTCTCTTCCGTCCCAGGAATGAAGTATTTCGGGCACGTGATTGGGATCAAAGGGAGTTCCCAGAAGATTTCCTGATCTGGCACCCTTGGGGATCACGATTGCGGGAGACATGGGGATCAGGAGTTTTACCACATCACGCTCCATGGGAGCCACGATCATTGAAAGAAGTCCCCCCTGTGAATGGCCGCAAAGATAGATCTCCGAAACAAAATCCAGGGTTTTTGCATAATCGAATATGGCCAGGGCGTTGGAGATCCATTTATGGAGAGTATGATGTTCAAACTCACCTTCACTCTTTCCGTGGCCGTACATATCGACCCTGAGAGTTGCCACACCAACCTCGTTCATGGTCTTTCTGACCGCCTCCAGATGGGGTTCTTCCTTGTAACCGGTAAAACCGTGGATAATGATGCACAAAGGGCACTTACCCTCTTTTTTAACGGGCATATCAAGCACCGCATCCAGTTTTATGTTTCCGTCGTAAATGTACATGTTTCCTCCTCTTTACATCTTAATTTTATTTACTCAGTGTCAGTGTGACAATGCTCATTTCGGTCTCTCCTCAGCAGTTCTTCACTTCAATGATCCGCGATCTTTGCATAAATAGTGTTCCAGTCGGGACACCTGAAATAATCCTTCCCGGGAAACTCGCAGTTTCTGTTCCAGGGTCTGTCAAATACCATCACCTTAAGGTCCGGCAGGTGCTTAAAAAACTTAAAGGCCGCCGGCGAATCCTCGATGGCAACGTCAAAGTGCATCTTAAGGTAATCTTCTACTTCAAGGCTGTAGGTGCTGTTGTTTATAAAGCTGTCCCGTCCGTATTTGTTTAGACAATACAGCTTTACGTCCTTAAGTCCGTGAGTGTCAAGCCATTCTCTTGAAGGGTCAAAGCAAAAGAAAGGGCGCCCCGTAATAATGGAGATGTCATGGCCATCGTTCAGTAATCTGTTTACCGTTTCGGAAGCCCCCGGAGTTTCTTTGTAGGATAAAAGCACCTCCGGTCTGTGACCTTCAAGCATAAGCTCCTCATACTCGGTCTCCGTGAGGGAAAAGGATTTTTGAAGGTCGAAATAATTTATGTTTTCGTAGGGTATGTCTTTATCGAACATCCGCTTCACAAGGCCTGAAAAATAGTCTGCGGTCTCGCAAAGGCAGTCGTCAAAGTCGATATAGATCTTCATGGCGTATCCTATCCTTTACTCTGTCTTAAGTGCTCTTCTCCATCTTACCACAGCTACGCCGATAATGATCGCATAACCGATAAAACTGTATACCGTGGGCAGCTCACCCAGGAAGATAAATCCGAGTATGGCCGCAAAGATGACCTGGGTATAGTCAAACACGGATATATTCTTGGCGGGAGCAAATTTATAAGCAGTGGTAATGGAAAACTGTCCCAGAGCCGCAGCCGTGCCCGCAAGTCCCAACATGAGCCACTGTCTCCCGGTCATGGGAGCAAAGTCTAAAATAAGCCAGGGCAGTGTAAACAGACAGGAAAAAGCAGAGAAACAGATAACAATGATGGGTGTTCTCTCACCCTTTCCCGTGGCTCTTCGCACAAACACATAGGCGGTTCCCGCACCAAAGCCTCCGTAGAATCCTGCTATGGCAGGAACCAATGCAAGATTGGTGCCTGTGGGGCGAATAATAAAGAGGGCCCCGATAAAGGCGATGATCGTAGCCAGAATATCGAACCTGTTAGGCTTTTCTTTTAAAAGCGGAATTGAAAGGAGGATCGCAAAGAAGGGTGACAGCTTGTTTAACATGTTGGCATCGGCAAGTAAAAGTCTGTCGATGGCATAGAAATTACAAACAAGGCCCGTGGTGCCGAAGAGGCATCTGAAGAACACATCCCACCTGCACTCCTTTTTGATGCTGAAACGCTCCCCCTTTGAAACAAGGGTGATGACGGCGATCACCAGGGCAAAGGCATTCCTGAAGAAGGCCTTCTGCATGGTGGGCACATCCCCGGCCTGCCTTACAAAGAAGGTCATGAGGCTGAAGCCCACCGCCGCCAGCAGGATACATATGATTCCCTTTATATTGCTATTTCCGGTCACGGGGCGCATTTCTTCCTCCGATCTCCCCCTGTTATCAATTACTTTTAAAGATACCGCTTCATTATACCACAGTGTGAATACAAATAAACAGGCATCCCTAAGGATGCCTGCATAAAGTATTTCAAAGAATTTTACCGCTCTAACGGTTTTCGGTTTCCGAGTGGGTCCTTCTTTTTACGGAATAAAGCTTTGCGTCAGCTGCGGAAATGAGTTTGAAGAGTTCATCGTGATCGTGGGGAACACCTGCGGCGCGGCCGATACTTAAAAGCACCATGTCATCGGGGACTTCGGGTATGGGGAAGGTGTAGGTTTCTTCTTTATAGACATCCCCATCCGTACTGAGCACCAGGAATTCATCGCCTCCGTAGCGATAGCAGCGCTCGGCGTTGAAGACCGATTTGATCCACTTGGCGGTCTCCCTGAGGACGGAATCTCCCACCGCGTGACCGTATCTGTCGTTGACTTCTTTAAAGTAATTGACGTCGATCATATAGACCGTCACGTTCTTATCCGTAACCTTGGGCACATCCTCTTCCAGAGCCTTACGGTTTCTGAGGCTCGTAAGCCCGTCGTGGCGGATGTTGTAAAAGAGCATGTCATTGGTCCTCTTAAGTTCCGTGGATTTTTCGGCAGTCTCGACTTCGGAACGGAAACGGACAATCATACCTGTGACGGTGATGAGCAAAAGCAAAACGTAATTAAATATATTTAAACCCTTGCCGCCGTCATACCTGTAAGCGGAAAGATACAGGACCACATACACCACCGTGGTGCAGATCACACAAAGCACCGGTCTTAAAAGCACGAAACAGGCCATCATGATCTGTACCGCAAAGAAGGTAAGAAGCTGCTCGTTATTGCCGTAATTTCTGTAACCTACCGACACCGACCAAAGGGAAAGCATCAGATAATAACATACGTTAAAGCCTTCCACCACGCCATGGCAAAGCAGTTCCTTCCTTAGCATCATGTGGGAACATGCCGTACCCAAAGCACATAAAAAGAGGCAGATGGATGCACTGGCGATGCTCACTCCGGCGGCATGGTTAAACTCTTCTCTGGTCAAAAGAAAAATGCACAGCGCCACGGCCTCAAAAAAGAGGATCACCGGCGCAGTGCGTGCAATATTACTCAGGCTCTTCCTGTCAACAAAGGCCTGAACATCTTTTTCTATATCTGATGAAATAAATCTCTTAAGTCTGTTGCCCATTTAAATTCCCTCTGAAGCTGCTTTAACCATTACATCAGCAACCGATTTATTTTATCATACGATAAGACAACGGGAATTAAACGAAAGTTTTCAGATAAGGGCTGTACTGAAATAACGCTCCGCCCTGTCGGCAAGAACGGTGGCAATGATCTTATCTTTACCGTATTTTGTGGCCATCTGCTTTGCGGCCCACACATTGGCTCCTGAGGATGTACCCACCAGAAGACCCTGAACCCTTGCAAGTTCGCGGGCTGTGTTGATGGCGTCATCGTCCGATACTTCGACTATATCGGTGATGATGGAGGTATCCAGGATATCCGGGATAAAGCCGTCGCCGATACCCTGTATCTGATGAAGTCCCGGTTCGTCGCCAAGAAGTGCGGATACGTTCTTTGGTTCGACCGCCACGATCTTGCATTCGGGGTTTCTTTCAAGAAGGTATTTTGCAACGCCCTGAAGAGTTCCGCCGCTGCCTATGCCGGAAACATAGATATCTATCTTCTCGCCAAGCTGCTCGGTAAGTTCAACCGCAGTGGTCCGATAGTGCATCTCGGGATTTGCGGGGTTCTGGAACTGCTGAGGCACAAAGTATTCATCGGAACTGCCCGCGATCTCCAATGCCTTGTCCACGGAGCCTCCGATACTTAACTTGGGATCCGTAAGTACAAGTTCTGCACCGAGGGCACGTATAATCTTCTTGCGCTCTTCGCTCATGTTTTCGGGCATGACTATTATAACCTTATAGCCCTTGCGGACTCCGCAGAGGGCAAGACCTATACCCGTATTTCCGGAGGTGGGTTCGATTATTGTCATGCCGGGTCTTAGCTTTCCGTCTTTTTCTGCCTGCTCTATCATGTTAAGAGCGATCCTGTCCTTAATGCTGCCCCCGGGATTTAAGAATTCCGCCTTGGCGAAGATCTTTAGTCCCGTGGTCTGTTCAAGACTTATCAAAGGAGTGTTTCCTATAAGATCGAGTACGTTTGTGTAATACATTTCAGTCCCCTTTTTCTTTTTCTGTTTATTTGTGATTATAGCACGAATTAAAGGATTGGGTGTACATTATTGCAACCATGTAAGGGCTTATGCTATATTTTTGATATGTAAATGATCGCTACGGACAAGAACTATGAACAGTGATGTGAAGCTTCGCCTCAGGGCGGAATCAAAAATAATAGCGATCCTGCTTTTGGCAGGGGGGATATATGCCATATGGTGCAAGCTTACGGGGCTTGGCATACCCTGTGTCTTCAGGCTGCTTCTGGGGCTCAAGTGTCCCGGCTGCGGTATGACCCACGCTGCCGTAGCCATGACACATCTGGATATCGCCGGTGCTTTTTCCTACAATAAACTATCTTTGACAGTAGTTCCGCTCCTTATCGTTATTTTGCTTATACAGGAGATCCGTTATATAAAAACAGCCAGCAGAAAGGTTCCCCTGCCGGAAGCCGTATTGCTGGCGCTACTGCTCATTGTGACCGTAGGTTACGGAATAGCAAGGAATCTTCCGCCGGAAGTACTTGTAAGATTATCGGGAATCTTACCGCAGGCATTGCGGTTCGGTTTATAAAATCCAATTTAGGAGGATAAGAAAATGATTTGTCCCAATTGCGGTAATGAGGGCGGGAACGGAAAGTTCTGTTCAAACTGTGGCAGCCCTTTAACCCAAGAGACACAGGCTAACACATCATGGCAGGATAACGGGCAACAGGGTTACGAACAGCAGGGGTATCAACAGCAAGGGTATCAACAGCAGAACTATCAGCAGAACTATCAGCCTGCTATGTACTTTGACGGAGAAGGCGGCGATTATCTGGTAATGATGATCATCAACGCCCTTATGCTCATATTTACTCTGGGCTTTGCATATCCCTGGGTCGTATGCCGCAACCTTAAATGGAGAAAAGAACACACCGTGTTGGACGGTCACAGACTTGCCTTCACGGGACGTGCGGAGGATCTTCTCGTTAACTGGATAAAGTGGTGGATCTTAAGCGCCATCACCTGCGGAATCTATTCTTTGTGGGTCGGAGTAAGGATACGTGAATGGGAAATGTCCCACACCTGCTTTGCTGAAGATTATCAGGCTCCCGGAACCACATTTAATGACTGCTTCTATGACGGTTCCGTGGAAGAAAGGCTCGGCCATCAGATCATTACGACTCTTGTGACCATAGTGACCTGCGGTCTTGCAGCTCCCTGGGCCAGAGTCAGACTGATCCAGTACGATTCCGACCATACGGTCATCCACGGAATGCGTCTTGGCTTTGTGGGCACAGGCATGGATTACTGGATCGAGGGTATCATCATTCAGATATTCACTTTCCTCACCTGCGGTATCTACAATGCATGGGGTATCTGCCGTATTAACAGATGGGTCTGCAGCAATACCATTATCCAGTCCGTCAACAACGTAAAAAGAACAAATTACTAAATCCAAAGCAAAAGAAAGATCCTCCGGAGTAAAATCCGAAGGATCTTTTTTATTTTATTCTTTCCGGTTCTTTTTCCGCGCAGATCTTACGGTTATCAGGGAAAGAACGGAAAAAGCAAAAGTCTCCGCCACAAAGCAGGTGACGGCAAAAACGATCATATTTCTGTATATCCCCTTTGGGAAGAAATGAATGATCCTGTCCGTGGCCGGATTAAAGATCCAGGAGTTATCACTGTCTCCGAAAAACAGCCGGTGAAAGGCGGTAATGAACATAAGGGGGTTACAGGCAAATATCACTGCTGCCACGGCAATAAGTATAAAAGCTGCTGCCTGGGCCATGGGGTAGGTCTTTGCAGGGAGCAGGTACTCTTTCTTTACGATCGTAAGTACTATACCCGGTATGGAAATAAGAGCCGCCACCAGGGCTATGAGCTTCCCCTTTCCCACTATGTTGCTTATGTCATAAAGGTGCCTAAGCTCCCGTCCGTTGAAAAAAGGCTCTTTGACGCCGTTTATCGTGACTGAAATATTGTCGGCCGTATTTTTCCCCTTTACAGTATCAAGCATGAAATCGATGGCCTTATAGGCATCCTCTCTGCTTACTGAAAGGGTTTCTTCGAACTTGGGCCCCGAATTATTCTCATTATACCGATAGAAGAATTTCGGGGACGTAAAGTTTATGTAACAAGCCGTCACCAGTATCAATATAGGCATGATCACGCAGGAAAGTGCCACACACAGGCACGTAAATCTTCTCATGCCGATGATCACTCAACCTTGTTGCCGCATTTTGAACAGAACTGGGTTCCTGCGGGGATCATGGTGCCGCACTTAGTGCAGAATCTGTTTCCGGCTTTTGCGGGCTTTTCTTTTTGGTGAGCCAATACTGCTTTAACAATCATGATACATACAAGGATCAGGAACGCTGCAAGGAATACCCACATAAGGACAGCAAACAGGTTTGTGGAAGAAGTAAGGACCTCAACCTCTATGATCGGATCAACGGCCGTGCAGGTGAAGGTTCCTTTTTCCAGTGTGTATCTTTCCTTTGGTATATTGCTGTAGATAACCTTCGATGATCCCAGCTTAACATTGTAGGTCAGTTTGAAATCATTCATATCATAATGAACGAAATCACGCATGTTCAGGTAATCATACAATGCAGTTTTCTTTGTAACGCTTGCCGCACCGCTCTTTACCGTATACTGCATGTCATTGGCACGACCGAACAAATCATGCGAGCTTTCAAGGATTTCATTGACCTTTCCTTCCTGCTCGATCACGACTTTGTATCCTTCTTTGGTATCTGCCTTAACGGTGGTGGTACCCTTGGAAGTCTTTTTGTCTTTTGCTTTTTCTTCGGTATCGGAAACGGCTGTGTCCTCTGTTTTGATCAGCGCATTGATCTTTTCAAGGATCCTGGTCTGCTCGGTCTCTGTAGGCATATCCTTAAGGCCGATCTCGATGGTACGGTTCCACTTTCCGCCGGCTTTGCTCTTTAAGGTGACCTCTGTGCTATTAGCGTTGTAACACTTGATAAAGGAATTTACCGACTTAACGAGGTCGCTGTTTCCGTAGTATTCCTGATAAACATTTATCTGATAATCGGGATAAAGATTTGCGTAATTACCCACATAATACAGGTAATTATCGGAAGTGAGGACTATCCTGTCGTCACTTACCTTGCTGTAGATGTTCAGCGCGGTAGAAGTATTTCCCATCACGTAATTTGCAAGAGAGATTTCGTCAACAAAGCCCTGAGAAAAAGCAAAGGGAGAGGGATCTCCTTTATAGTCGCTGTCATAGCATGTGTTTCCGTCTCCGAAAACGGCCTTCATGAACTCATCGAGTTTCTTTACGTCAAGGCCGTTACCCTTAAAGGAGAACTTGGTGGTTCCGTCCTCTTCTTCTTTGTCAAGGGTAGCGAAGGAAGGAACGACGGAGGACATATAATTCGATATCTCATCGCCCTTGGCATTCATGGATGCCGCGGGAATGTAGAAATTAACCTCACGGTTAAAGCTGTCGATATCACATATCTCGGTGAGCACATCAATGTGGCCGATGGAAAGATACTCGATCTTGTCAACGTTAATGCGCTTGCCGGTTGAAAATGAATTACCGGAATAAGAAACCTTGGTATCTCCGTCTCCGAAGAGGCTTCCTATATTGCTTGACGAGACGTGTCCCTTTTCAACCAATGCGTCGGAAAACCACTGCAAAAGATCTGTGGAGGCGAAATCCTCGTCCACATAAAAGCCGTTGACCCACAAGCCGTCGGGGCTTGATAAGGTCAGGGTATGTTCAGCCCCGGTAATGTCATTGACCTTCTGCAAATAGTCCTCGGGTGAACTGAAAGCCAGGCGGAACACATAGTAATAGGTTCCGTCAGCTTCGGAATAGTCAAAGGTCATGGATGCGGGGATCTTTTCTGATATGGTGGCATTAAGATCTTCGATGGTTCCGGTGAAATAACTTTCGAAAGTTGAGTTTGAGAAGACCATCTGCATGTCTCTCTCGCCGGACAGATCCTCATTGATCTTAAGTTCTGTATTGATGGTAGTGCCGGATCCGCAGGCAGCGGCAAACATGACCGCCAGTACGGTTAAGATAAGCAATAAATATTTTTTCAGTTTTTTCATCTCGGATTCCCTTCACTAGTAAGAAATGTATTCTTTTCCGTTGACTTTGATCACATCAAGCACTGTTTGCTCCATGCTTTCGATCTTACCGTCATAAGAGGTTATAATACTTATGGGAATGGAATATGTACCGTCATCATTTTGGTATCTTTCCCCCGTGAGTACTTCCCTTGTGATCTTTTTGACCTTGCTTTGGTCATCTCTGTAGGCATTCAAAAGCTCAAGGGCATCATCCGAAAACAGGGAACTGCCCAAGGTCTCGGCATCCTGCTGATGATCGGGGGCAAAGCACGATGCCAGCAGTCTGACATCCTTATTTTCAATCGCTGTGCTCACTCTGCCTGCCAGGCTGTCCCGGGGCGCCGAAACGCTCGAAATCACCAGGCATGCCATCGAAAGCACAAAAGCAACGATGGCGCAAATAAACAATTTCTGTTTAAACAATCCTTTCATCTTCTCCTCCAAGCAATAAGAATTTGTATCATGAAAGCTGCCCTCACCCGGCAGACTGTCATACCTGTGTATTATAACACACATTGTTGATGATGGTTTCTTTTTCCGATCCCTCAGGGTTTCTTTGTAAGATACAAAACATAAGTATCGTTAAACACGATCCTGTCTCCCGCATCCAGTACCGCACTTTTCAGTTTCGAGAAAAACTCGGTCCGAATGGGATCGGGGATCACGATATGGTCGCAGTGGGTGCCGGAAAATTCAACATATTCCTCCGCATTAAAGGTACGCTGACCCTTGAATTCGAACTGCTCAACATCAGAGTAACCGTAATCCGGTGCTGCGGTATAGTTAAATTTTCCGTGCTTATATGTGATGTCCGGCTTATAAAACTCATCATAAAGCGCCTGAATCTTTGCATACAAGGCCTCGTTATCCGACCTGTATTCGGACCTTGTAAGCATCATGGCAAGTGTTCCGCCGGGTTTCAAAAGATCAAAGGTTTTTGCATAAGCGATCTCCTCCGGGATCCACTGAATCGTTGCCGCGGAATAGATCATATCAAACTTCATGTCCCCGAAATCATGGGTGATGAAATCGTCGTTCACTATATTGAAGTTGGGCAGTTTCCCATACTTTTCTTTCATCTTGCGGTAGAGATGCTCCCCAAGCTCTATGGCATGGTATTCGCACCCCGTCCTGAGCACAGGCTCCGTCGCCTGTCCCGTTCCGGGCCCGATCTCAAGAACTCTCTTGTTGGGACCGATCCCTGTTTTATCATTTAAAAAAGTAAATAACTCGTCGCTGTATCTGGGACGGAATTTGTCGAACCGATCCGGGATCGTATCGAATACCCTGCGAAACTCGTCCTGTTCCAGTTCTTTGATGTCATCTTCCGTGATCGGACGTATTTTCCGATCCTCCGCACAGTGGATCGAGCCTACGATATCGATCTTTCCGTTCTTTATAAAGAAAGCACTCATGTCCTCCATGGCATATACTCTGCGGCTCTCCGACATTTCCAGTGTCTTTTCATATCGCCAGGTATCTTTTGGATCGTGATGACAGCTGACTGTAATGTTGGTTAGTCCAAGCCCCGGGAAGGGCTCCATGGACTCAAAGAAATCCACCGTGTTTCGAGCCATGTTCATGGATCCCGCGCTGACGCCAAAGATAGCCGCATGACAGTCAAGCAGAGCCTCGAAGCATCCCTTCTCCCTGATCAGCTCAAGCTGTTCTTCGCAGGCACCGCCACCCATAAGGAAGATACAGTCCGCTTTCTCAATAAGTGCTTTTGCCTCTGATGCTTCCGTTCGCTTGTCGATTACGGAATGCTTTTCAAAGGGTATGCCCTGTTCCGCAAACATTTCATGCATACCGTCAGAGTCTCTGTCATTTTGAGCATACTCAAAGGGACAAGCGCTGATAAATACGATACTATTACGAATCGTCAGTTCTTCACGAAGCCGCTTTGTTATCTCTTCGGAAAAATGATGATCCGGAAACCCGCTGAATACAGCCAATAATTCTTTTCTCATACAATTACCCCATCCAGACCATAACCCAATTGAAGGTCCGTGTCTTTGTATCCCTTAGACTTAAGTATGGTGTATTTATCCGGAAAAATTTCCCTGCAAATTGCCAGTTCCAACTCCTGCCTGTGAGAAAAATGCTTTAGCATATCCTCTTCACCCGCCAATCCCTTTTGCTTGGCATACGGCGAATCATTGAAATATCCGAGCATCAGCGGAAACCACATTTCTCTTCCCTGATCATCCGTGCGTTCTTTTCTGATCACATCGATATTGGATCGGATATCTTCGCTCAAAAGATATGCGATATGATAATCCCGTCTGCCCAGAACGTTTTTGATCTCTCTGTAAAATGCAATGATCTCTGCGTCGGAAGCATTTTGAAACAGGATCATATCCTCTACGATATTCTGGAACAGTGAACATTCGAAAATATTCCCGTCCGTGTTCCAATTGGAAAACCTGCTCAGAATTATATTTTTGAAAGATTCCTGCGATACACGAGCATTATAAATCTCGTATTGTTCAAGATCCTTGTGGAATCCGGGTATATCCGTGATGATCTGTGTATAACAGATGATCATATGCCCGTCTTCTTCATAACTCTTTGCGATGATATCTTTCTTTATTTCAGCATATTTATCCAGGATAGCCCGATAGGCATCCCGAGTTGTATAAGCACACCAGGCCAGTTCCACCGGAGAATAATCTCCTTCCCGAAACACTTTGCATTCCGGATGCTTATCGCACATTTTCTTAACAAGGGTGCTTTTTCCGCTTCCCTGCAATCCTTCAACAAAATAATTCATGCCGATCCCTTCTCCGAATCTTTTATCCTGTAGTATTCAAGATAATATTATGAACAGGTCGCTGAGATACATTAACCAATCGTGCACAGCTTGCCACACAGAACATAGCCTATCTTCTCATAGCATGCATAAGTATCCATAAGTCGTTTTATCTTGATCCTCATTTCCTTCTACTCTCCCTGTGAAAAAAGAAACCAAGATTGATCCGGACCTCCCTCCGTCCTATGTCATTATTTGTATAACAGCATGTGTCAAATCCGATCAATTCAAATCCCTGATGAAGGTAAAACCCGATGGCATTTGTATTGCATGACTGAGTTTCCAGAATGATTGCACGGCGATTCTGTTTTATGGCAATTTCCTTTGCCTTATTCATAAGTCTTTTACCAAGCCCCTGCTTCTGAAGTTCATCACATACCCACAGCTCTGTTACCATCAGTCTGTTGGACCACTCCTCGGGACATACTTCGATACAGGCAAGGAGCTCACCTGAATCACTTACGACTCCGTAAGCCTCAGCTTTTTCCCAATGATCCTGATACAAAGAATCCGGAAAATCATATTCCTCGGGAGTATGCACTATTTCCTGTTCGGATGGTTTCCTTGCTATCTTAATCGTACATCCATTCAGGTCAAGAGGTGCTATTTCAAGATCATAGAAACTATCGCTCCTGGTAACAAGCGGAATGGGGGTGCCTTTCCACTTGTCCTTTGGTAAAGCAATTATCTCAATATCGTTACTCATTTATCTGTTTCCGCCTTTCCTGACTCTTCAAATGCATCACCTTTGAAACTGCTTTCCAAAGTTGTTTACATAGTATTCATACTCTTCATTCTCAGCAAATATGAATGCATGATAAGCATTTTTCTTTTCCCTGCGAAGCATTGAAAGACGATCACCTCCACAGATCACATGAAACCTTCGCTCTTTAAACATAATGATCAGCGGGACTTCTCTAAAATCCACGTCTGCGTCGGCAATTGGCTCTTCCTGACTATCATCTATCAGGCGCAAAGGAATCCTTACCATTTCTGACAAAAAGTATCTCTCACCGTCAGGCATTTCTACGCCC
>JAEEGT010000215.1 GCA_016280465.1 Lachnospiraceae bacterium
TCTTTACAAAGTAGGGCATAAAGTTTCCCGTTATGGGCGTAAAGAAGAAATTTATGAAAAGAATGGCACCGAGAAGGGCAACGATGGCCTTCTTTGCTTTAAGATACACAAAGCCCTCCTTCATGTCGCAAAGGGCCGTCCTGAGAGTCAGCTGCTCCGAAGGAGCCTTATGATCGTAGCGAATGAGCATCTCGGAAATACCGGAGGCTACAAAGCAGATACCAACCATAAAGAAAAGGGGATATATGGGAAGCACCGCATAAAGGATTCCCGCAAGTATAACCCCCAGGATCTCTTCCAGGGAACTTTTCATTGAAAAATAGGAATTGGCCTGCTGTAACTGTTCTTCGTTAAGAATGTGGGGAAAGAGGGCACCGGCAGCAGGGTTGAAGATCCCGCTTATGGCATTGCCTGCCGTTCCCAGAATAAAAAGGATCGCTATCTGTGCCGCAGGCTCCCTGAAAAAGAGCATGAGTAACGTAGCCAGGATGATACCCCCGCCCTTAAGATAATCGCAAAGATACATGATCTTTGCTTTGTTGACGCGGTCCCCGAGGATTCCGCCGATGGGAGTGAATATGAGCATGGCAACTCCGCAGAGGGCAAGATATAGACCCTGTAAAAATGCATTGTTGCCGCTGATCTCAAGGATATAGAAGCTTACCGCAAAACTGTAGAGCAAAGCTCCAAGTTCCGATATCAGGGCTCCGAAGAACACAAGGCGGAAGTTTTTGTTTGCGAATACATTTGCGGGTTTATTTGTTTCATTGTTCATTATTGTATAACTCCTTCCATTGCCGGAGCATTTCTTCTTCTCCGAGCTGTTCTAACAGTTTTGTTACGCCCTCATCGGCGGTGGCGCCCAGGATGTCATACAGTGTTATGTCATACTTGGTGTCGATGAATCGGGCGTTAAGGCTGTGGTTGGGATTTCGGTCGAATCTCTTTGCGGTGACCGCAGCCTTCGAAAGGGTTTCTTCGGATTCTTTCTTCATTCCGTTCTTTTTCTGGGCGTAAGATAACAGGATCAGGAGCCCGGCATGGCACTTGTCAAGGTAGTCGGGAGTGTTATCCTTCTTGATATCCGCAAAGAACCTGTCACCGAAGGAAGCCACCTCGAGAGCGGACCTATAGTCCCTGTGTGCTTTGTAAAGGAACACATAGCCCATTACGGAAGAAAGAACATCGATGATGCCTTCCGTAAAGGAATCTGCCAGCGGTTCAGCCGCTTCCTCGGGGCGGTTTAAGATGATGGCCATGTAGGTGGCAATATGACGGTTGAAGATACCGCCCACATTGTGTTCTTTCAGGATATCAACGCATTTTTCCGTTTCCCCCAGAAGATAATGTACGGAGGACTCGGCACCGAATATGGAGGTTTCGTTTATTCGCGGGTCAGTGTTTTGGGGAAGAAGGTTGCGTGCCTGCGCCAAAAGATCCAGGGCTTTGTGCAGTCTTTCTTTGTTACGGTCCTCGATGCTGTAGCATATGTACACCGAGGCACAGCAATAGACCACCTTAAAAGAATGAGGATATTTCGCAAGTATCTTTTCCGCTTCCGAAAGGGCTTCCGGATCGCCGTCCTGTGTCAGTTTTCCAAGTCGCTCCAGCATGGGATCAAGGCGGTTATCCTTGAGTCTGTAGCCTATGAGACTGTCTACGGAAGTATCAAAGAAGTCCGCTATATCCACCAGCATATCAAGCTCGGGAACGGAGAGCCCCGATTCCCACTTATATACGGCTCCCGGAGTGACTCCCAGGGCTTCCGCCAGCCTTTCCTGTGTAAGCCCCCGCTCCTTGCGGTATTTTCGTATGTTTTCAGCCAGATCTGTTTTCATGCTTTTCCCTTTCTGCGCATACTATACCCTATTTTGATGCACGAATGAACACACTGTCAATACTGCTTGTATAGAAAATTATATACTGACGGTACGAGAATTTCCTTCACGGATATTTCGGCGGTAATCCTTGGGGGTGCAGCCGTATTTCTTTTTAAAAACATTCTGAAAGTAGCTTTGAGTGGAAAAGCAAAGGTACTCGCTTATCTCACTGACGGTCTTGTCCGTGTGATGAAGTAAACTCTTTGCTTCTTCCAGTTTACGGCGCATTATGAATTCGCTTATGTTAAAACCAAGTTCCCGCTTGAACCTTTTGGAAAGGGTGCTCCTGTCCATGTTTATGGACAACGCCAGGTCTGTCACGGAGAGCCTTTGATTTACATGATTTGAAATGTACTGGATACAGTCAAAGATCTCACGGGACATTCCTCCCGGGATCTTGGCCTCCGATACACGCTTCGCATAATCAAGGGCAGCAGTCCTGTTAAGAAAAAGAACCTCAGTGGGATCAGACATCCGTTCCGCCTCTTTGATGTAGGAATCAGACAGCTGGTAGGCTGTTTCGATATCAAGGCCTCCGGCTATGGAACTCCTGGTAATGAGGGTTACGGAAGCGATGAGTATGTTCTTTGCCTGCCTCAGGGAGTCGGCTGCCACATTGCCCTCCACCAGTTCCGGGATATTATCAAAGAGATCCGAAAGTCCCTTCACATTCCCTTTCTCGATGAGACTGAGATATTCCTGCTCAAAGTGGTAGGTATTGTGATAGTGCTCGTTTTCTTTTGATTCTATGAGGGCTTTTTCAAGCTCCGTATGCAAGGTTTCTTTTTTCATGGAATGCTCCCGTAAAATCGCCACATAATTACAATAAACTTCACAACATTACAATAATTGTACTTTTTCCGATGTTACAATGTCAATATAAACACGAGATTCTGCCATGTTGAAAGGAACCCGAAATGAAGACTTCAATCGTAGAAAACAGGATATTTGCATCCAGGATCAAATCCGCGGAAGTTACGGCCAAAGAAAAATGGCTGGGATATCTTCTGGGGCCTGCGGGAGCCCTTCTTTTGAATGCCGTGCTGGCTACCTACCTCAATGTTTACTATACCGATGTCCTGAACCTGACGCCTCTTTGGAATGGGTTGTTTTTGACCATATTTCCCATTGTTTCAAAGATACTTGATGCTGTTACAAACATATTGATGGGTCAGCTGATCGACCGCACCAAAACAAAGGAAGGCAAGGCACGTCCCTGGCTGTTGCTGTCGGCGGTGCTTGTCCCGGTTGCCGGGATCCTTCTTTTTACCGTGCCCGAATCAAGCGACCTTGTTAAAGCAATCTGGGTCATTTTCTCCTACAACCTGTTTTATTCACTCGCTTACACCGTATTCAACATGAGCCACGGCCTGATGGTGCCTCTTTCAACAAGAGATTCAAAAGCAAGGGGCGGGCTTTCGGTCTTTAACCAGATAACCACCATCATGATGTCGGGAATTCTGGTGGCACTTGTGTTCCCCATGGTAATCATGCCCGCTCTGGGAGTGGACAAGGCCAAGTGGATCACTCTCATGAGTATCCTTTCGATCATTGCATTGCCCTTAACCTTACTTGAGTATTATTTCACCAAGGAAAGAGTCACGGAAGAACTTGAAGGCAAGGAAGCATCGGACAAACTGAGGCTGTCGGAACAGTTAAAGATCCTTTTTACGGATAAGTACATGCTGCTTATCTACCTGTATTTCTTTATCTATACCACCGGAACAACTTTAAAGAATCTGGGGCTTGTGTATTATTGCAACTATGTGCTTGGCACCTACAACGACGGTGTGACCCAGATGCTTGTTTCCGTTATCGGCGGTATTCCCATGGGCATGGGTATATTTGCGGTATGGCCCCTTGCCCGTAAATTCGGCAAAAGAAACGTTACCATGTTCGGTTTTGTATTATATGCCCTCGGAAGTCTTATATGCTGGATTTTCCCCACAAACATGACGGTGGTGCTTACGGGGCAGTTTATAAAGAATATCGGCGGTCTTCCCTGTGCATATGTTTTCATGGCATTGTTTGCGGACTGCCTGGATCATCTTGAGTGGAAATCGGATCTTCGAATGGACGGTGCGGCCATGAGTATCTATAACATCATAGCCGTGGCAATGGTGGGTCTCATGACCGGTGTGTTTAACTGGATGCTTGCCAAAGCGGGCTATATTGCACCCTTTAATACCACAAGTATTTCCGAGGCGGCTTCCAGACTGTCTGCCAACGGGTGGATCTCGCAGGTTGCGGTGGAAAACCTGAAACCTGCGGCAGACGGAGTGATCACCGTTGCGATCGCTCAGCCCTCAACCGTATCATGGGTTATCACTTTTGCATTCCTGGGGCTTGAGGTATTCACGGGAATCACCTTGGCGATAATACTGTTTTTCTTAAACGTGGAGAAGGATCTTCCAAGGAAACAGGCAGAGATCAAGGCACGTCACAAAGGATCGGATGAAGAATGAAAGCTGTAAGACTTCGGACCGAATATTTAAATAATCCCATCGGCATAGATATGGCGCACCCCCGAATGTTCTGGAACTGTGAGGGCGGTGTAAAGCAGACCGCTTACCGGATAGTCACGGACAAGTGGGACAGCGGGAGAGTGGAAAGTTCATCCATGCATGCGGATTACCCGCAGGAACTATCCTCAAGAGAGCGGGTTTGCTGGAAGGTTTGCCTGTGGGATGAAAACGGCCTGCAGGGCGAATGGAGCGAAGCCTTCTTTGAAACAGGGCTTTTAATGCGCAATGACTGGAGCAGTCAATGGATAACCGGCGACTATGTCCCGTCGAAAAAGAAACGCTATCCCGCGGATCATTTCAGGAAAAGATTTACGGTTTCCGACGTTTCCAAGGCAAGGCTATATATTTCCGCCTGCGGGCTTTACGAGGCTTTCATAAACGGAAAGCGGGCCGGAGACTTTGTACTTGCTCCCGGGTCCACGGATTACAGAAAGCGGATCCAGTACCAGACCTATGATGTTACTGATCTTCTTAAAGCCGGAGAGAATGAACTGATGCTGGTGCTGGCAGACGGCTGGTACCGGGGTTCCATCGGCGCCAAGGGCTTTACCTGCGTGTTTGGTAAAGAAACGGCGGTGATCGCCCAATTGGAGATGACCGACCACAAAGGGAACGTGACCACCGTCGGCACCGACGGATCCTTCGAATGGAGTAATGACGGCGAGATCAGATTTGCGGATCTTAAGGATGGAGAGATAGTTGACTTAAATAGTCAACCAACCTTTTCAGGCCATGCAAAGGTCTGTGCCAAAGCAGTTAATCTTACTTCGGGCAACAATACCTTTATAAGGGAGCAGGAGTGTTTTGAACCCATCAGGTCCTTTAAGGCCCCGTCGGGTAAGTTAATATATGAGTTCCGGCAAAATCTGGCAGGCATACTTGCTTTCAAGGTCAATGCCCGAAAGGGAGACAGGATCGATATCCGCCTGGGAGAGATGCTGGATGCAAACGGCGAACTTACCCTTAAGAACATACAGTGTATCCGCAAAGGAAAAAGGACCCCGCTTCAACAGATCAGCCTTACCTGCAGAGAAGGGCTTAATGAATATCACGGAAGATTTACCATATCAGGTTTTAAATATGCGGAGGTTTCTTTGGCCCGACCCGACAGCACGGTATTGTTCGACCTGCGGCAGATCGCCCTTTATTCCGATATTCCCACAGCCGGTAAATTCGAGTGTGATAACGATCTTATCAATACCTTCGTCAAAAACACTCTCTGGTCTTTAAAGAGTAACTCTGCGGATGTTCCCACGGACTGCCCCACCAGAGAGAGAATGGGCTGGACCGGTGACAGTCAGGTATTCTTCAATACCGCTTCTTTTCTCACGGAATATGCAGCCTTTGCAAGAAAGCATCTGAGAGACATATTCGACCGACAGGATAAAAACGGGAGATTACCCCAGATCGCACCCTACAACGCGGAAGACAGTTTCATGGATGTGATGAACGGATCCGTGGGCTGGGCCGATGCGGGTGTTCTCATTCCTTACAGGTTTTACAAAAAGTACGGTGATGACAGGCTCCTTAGGCATTACTACCCGGACATGGCAAGATACGCAAAGTTCATGATCCGTCGCTGCGGCAGGCCCAAGGGGATCTACGCCGTATATGCAAAGCCTCTTCACCTTTCGAAAAAGAACAGAAAGTACGGGGTAAACACCGGACAGTCCTACGGTGAATGGGCAGAGCCTTCGGATGTTAAGGCCTTTGTATGGACGGATTTTTGCGTGCCTCATCCCGAGGAGAGCATGGCCTATACTTCATACATTCTTTCTCTCATGACGGAAATTTCCGATATCGTGGGAGATACGGATAATAAGGCACTGTTTACGGAGTATGCGGAGGGCGTGAAGGAAGCTTACCGGGAACTGGTGACCAAGCCGGCATATACTCTTGATACCGACAGGCAGGCTAAGCTTGTGAGACCCCTCTACATGGATCTTCTTACAAAAGAACAGACGGAATTTGCAAGAATTCGCCTGATAAAGGCACTGGACAATTACGGGTGGCGCCTGGGGACCGGTTTTCTTTCTACTCCCTTTGTTTTGGATGTTCTGGCGGACTATGACATTGAAGCCTGCTACAGGCTCCTTGAAAATGAGGAAAAGCCCGGGTGGCTATATATGGCCAAGCATTCCACGGGTACCGTATGGGAAGACTGGGACGGTCCGGAAGGTTCACAGGCCGGGATCGCAAGCCTTAACCATTACTCCAAGGGGACCGTTGTGGAGTGGCTCTTTAAGGGGATGTGCGGCATCAATGTTGTTGGGGAAAACCATTTTAAGATCGCTCCGGTGATCGGCGGCAAAGAAACCTTAGCAAAGGGCAGCTATGATTCGATCTACGGCAGGATATCGGCAGAATGGCGAAGAAAGGGAGAAAAGGTTTCTTTTTCCCTGTCGATCCCCGTTAACACCACGGCTGAATTCGTGTACAATGGAATCGTCAAGGAATTTCAGCCCGGAAACTATGAATTCGAGGTATAGATCATGAAACTTGAAGATTATGAAAAGAAACACATCGATTATTTAAGAGACCATGCGGCGGAGTGCACCCTTTTCCTTAAAAGGGACGAAGCCTTCCCCATAAAGGAACCGGGAACCCTGGCTCTTTACGGTAACGGTGCACGGAACACCATTAAGGGAGGCACCGGCTCCGGCGATGTGGACTCAAGATTCTTTGTAAATTTTGAAAACGGCCTGTCCGATGCGGGCTTTAAGGTCCTGACCAAGGAGTGGCTCGATCGCTACGATGAGATCATAAAAGCCGGGCACAAAGACTATATCAGGGAAGAAAAAGCTGCATCCCGCAAGGCCGGTTATCTGCCTGTGGTATTTTCCATGGGATATTTTCCCGCAGAACCGGACTACGATCTTAAGCTTTCCGGTGAGGCGGATCTGGCTGTCTATGTGCTTTCAAGAAATTCCGGCGAGGGTAACGACAGACGCCTCATTCCCGGAGATGTATATCTTTCAAAGACCGAGATAAGGGATATCCTCTGGCTCAACGAACACTACGAGAGATTTCTTCTGGTGCTGAATGTGGGCGGCGTGGTGGATCTTACTCCCGTAACAGAGGTTCGAAATATTCTTTATATTTCCCAGCTTGGAGTGGTGACGGGCAATATACTTCCCGACATCATACTGGGCAGGGCCAACCCTTCGGGCAAACTTACCACTTCCTGGGCCCGCCCCGAAGACTATTCCACCTGCGATAACTTCGGAGACCTGCAGGATGTTCTGTACAAAGAAGGGATATTCGTGGGATACCGTTACTTTGACAGTTCGGACAAAAAGCCTCTGTTCCCCTTCGGCTACGGAAGATCCTATTCGGAATTTGAGATAGGATATGAGTCTGCAGGCCTTGAGGGAAGTCTGGTCAAGGTAAAAGCAAAGGTCAGGAA
>JAEEGT010000216.1 GCA_016280465.1 Lachnospiraceae bacterium
GCAGCACAGTTAAAATCCGATAACGAAGCCATCAAGGCAACTGCCGAAGCCGCAAAGACAGCCGCTCAGGCCAAAAAGACCGCCGCTGAAGCCGCAAAGACCGAGGCTGAGACCAAGAAGGCCGAAGCTCAGGCGGCCCTTCCGGGAGCCACCACGGCCTTTGAAACTGCCGAAGCGACTTACGGTTCTTTGACCTCTCTTTCCACAGCTTTAGAGGCTGCCAAGAGTGCCGAATCCGCACAGCTTGCAAATTATAATTCTTATGCGACTCAGTATGACAGCAGTGAGTCAAGTCTTGAATCCTTAAGGAAATCCGGCGAGGACACGGCCCGTGCCAATGCATCCACCATCGCTAGTACCAAGGATTCCTTAAAGTCGGCAGAACTCTCCGCCGCAAACGGCAGCGAGCAGGTCAAGCAGCAGATCGCAGCATATGAAGAACAGCTGGATGCCTGCACCGTTACGGCTCCCTTTGACGGAGTCATAACCGCCGTTAATTACGAGGTTGGAGACACCTATGCGGGTGTGGCACTCATGACCATAGAGGATGTGAGCAGGTATGTGGTAACCACCGAGATCGATGAGTACGATATCGGAAAGATAAAGAAGGGTCAGTCCGTTGTAATTAAGACCAACGGTACGGGAGAAGAAAAACTTGACGGCACCGTTATCTCCGTGGCACCCAAGGCTACCCAGTCCATGTCCGGCGGAGTTACCTACACCGTTAAAGTTTCCATAGATACAAAGAATGACATGCTCCGCCTTGATATGACCGCCAAACTCAGCATTATCCTTGACAGTGCCGAGGGCGTGCTCACGGTTCCCTATGACTCAGTTCTCACGGACGATGAGGGCCTGACCTACGTTGAAGTCGTGGACGGCCGTGATGAAAAGAACGGTCTTATCACCCACAGGGTGGATGTGAAAGTTGGTACTTCCAGCGATTATTACGTTGAAGTGGAGAGTGCGGAACTTACGGAAGGCACCGAAGTCAACGTTATCAGAGAAGATTCCTCCGTGTTTGATTTTTCCCGTTTCTTCAGCAGGAGCGGCCCCATGGGTGGTATGTGATGAGCACGGAACAAAGAAAGAAGATAATCGATCTTAAAGGGATCGTTAAAAAATTCTATATCGGAACCCCCAATGAACTTACGGTCTTAAAGGGCATCAATATGGAGGTCTACGAGGGCGAATTCGTGGCAGTTGTGGGAGCTTCGGGCTCCGGCAAATCTACCCTTATGAACATAATCGGCTCTCTTGACCGCCCCACAGCGGGTACCTATTTCCTTGACGGAGTGGATGTTACGGCGGCCGGCGACAATGAGCTTTCCGCCATCAGAAACCGTAAGGTGGGCTTTGTGTTCCAGACCTATAACCTTATCCCCAAGACCAACGCCCTTACCAACGTGGAGATGCCCATGCTCTATGCGGGCGTCAACGGTCGCAAGAGAGTGGAGCGGGCCAAGGAACTCCTTAAGATGGTGGAGATGGAAGACCGTATGAAGCACCTGCCCGAAGAACTTTCGGGCGGACAGAAGCAACGCGTGGCCATAGCCAGAGCCATGTGTAACGACCCTGCCATAATCCTGGCGGATGAGCCTACCGGAGCTTTGGATTCCCAGACCGGGCGGCTGGTTATGGATCTTTTTCACAAGCTTCACAAAGAACAGGGAAAGACCATCGTTCTTATTACCCACTCTCCTGAACTGGCGGAAGAAACCGGCAGGATCATAACCTTAAAGGACGGGGAGATAGTGGGCGAGAGAGCGGGCCTCGGTCATAAACCCGAAGAAAGCGGGGTGGGAGTATGATGCTTTTTTATGAAAACGTGCGTCTGGCCCTTCATGCTCTCTGGGCAAACAAGATGCGTTCCCTGCTTACCATGCTTGGGATAATC
Source organism: Lachnospiraceae bacterium (assembly GCA_016280465.1). Classification (GTDB taxonomy): domain Bacteria; phylum Bacillota; class Clostridia; order Lachnospirales; family Lachnospiraceae; genus UBA1258. The sequence continues at coordinate 1,898 of JAEEGT010000216.1, forward strand.
ATCGGTATTTCCTCGGTCATCGCCATCATGACCGTAGGTAATTCCCTTACCACCTCCATGAACGAGTCCATGGTTTCTTTAGGCGCCAACAATATCACCGTTTATATTCAGCAAAAAGAAGAGGAAACCGAGACCACGGAAGAGGGTCTTAAGTTTGAGGCCATACCCAGAAGAAATGTTTCCACCACGGATGACGATCTTATCTCAAGAGACATGATCGAAAACCTCTGCGAAGTCTATCCCGATGAGATCTACGCCGTTTCCGTAACGGAGAATGTGGGAAGCGGACAGATAACAGAGGGCAGAAAATACGCAAACATCACCTTTACGGGAGCCAGTGTTGGGGCTTTTGTGGCCAATGACATAAAGCTTACCCACGGAAGATTCTTTACGGAATCCGAAATGGATGCGGGCCTGCTTCTTGGCATAATCTCCGATAAATCCGTTAACAATATGTTTGACGGTGATCCGGAGGCAGCGCTGGGAAGCGTTATAAATGTGGAAGTGGGTGACAAATTCTATCCCGTCACCGTCATAGGGATTTACAAGTACGAGCAGTCAGGCTTTGCTTTTTCTTTTGCTTCGGAAAAGAACATAACCACCAATCTGTACATACCCCTTAAGACCGCCAAGGCCATCAACCATACCGAAGGCTATACAAGCTTTACGGTGATAGTAAAGGACGGTGTGGACCCCGATGCCTTTGCGGCTACGGCTCAGAATTTCTTTAAGCCTTATTACAGAAATAACCGCAAATTCGAGGTTTCCGCCTTCAGCCTAACATCTGTTGTGGAGACCATGAGTTCGATGCTTGGAAAGATCACAACAGCCATTGCTGTGGTTGCGGGGATCGCCCTTGTGGTGGGCGGCATCGGCGTTATGAACATCATGCTTGTGTCCATTACAGAGCGGACCCGTGAGATAGGAACAAGAAAGGCATTGGGAGCGCCCAACAGTTCCATCAGGATGCAGTTTATAGTAGAAGCCGTGGTGATATGTCTGATCGGCGGCATCATCGGGATCATCCTGGGAGTCACTGCCGGCATCGGAGCCGCGAAACTCCTCGATACAGTTGCCGTGCCTTCGCTTTTCAGTATTGTGCTGTCCCTTTCTTTCTCCATGGCCATCGGAGTGTTCTTCGGATACTACCCCGCCAACAAAGCAGCCAAGATGGATCCCATAGAAGCACTGAGATATGAATAGGAAATAATATAGCCCCGATAAATCAATTGTTCTCCGGACACGCTCTCGCTCTTGTCCTCGCTGCAACGGATGCCAGGCTCGAAAACACCTCGCCAAGCACCGGCGCTGCGTAAGGTCCGTTGAACAATTATTTATCGGGGCTTATTTTCTTTATTTGTCGTATCTCATGTGCTTGACGGCCTCCTTGCTTTAATGTATAATATGCATACACTTTAGAGGTTTAAAGCGTTTAAGTATTAAAGTAAAAGGAGAATCATCATGGCAGTCAAAATTATCTTATTGGTGGTATTTTTCGCCGTAATGGTGGCAGTAGGCCTTTATGCGAGAAAGACCGCCACAGACGTTAACGGCTTTGTTCTCGGAGGCAGAGCGGTGGGCCCCTGGCTTACGGCTTTTGCATACGGAACTTCCTATTTTTCCGCGGTTGTTTTTGTTGGTTATGCGGGACAGTTCGGTTTTAAGTACGGTCTTTCAGCCACATGGATCGGCCTCGGCAATGCCATAATCGGTTCCCTTCTTGCATGGGTGGTACTGGGCAGAAGAACAAGAGTCATGAGTAAACATCTTGACTCCGCCACAATGCCCGATTTCTTCGGCAAACGTTATCATTCCAAAGCCATCCGTATAGTTTCGGCCCTTATTGCATTTATCTTTCTTATTCCTTATACGGCTTCCGTATATAACGGTCTTTCCAGACTCTTCGGAATGGCCTTCAATATTCCCTACAGTGTGTGCGTGGCAGCCATGGCCATACTCACAGGTGTCTACGTTATCCTCGGAGGTTACATGGCAACCGCCATCAATGACTTCATTCAGGGTATCGTAATGCTCATCGGTATCGTTGCCGTTATCGTTGCGGTGCTTAACGGAAACGGAGGCTTCTATCAGGCTTACATCAATCTTTCCGCCATGGAAAGCGACATTCCCGTGACTGCGGGACTTAAGGGTGCTTTTACCTCCTTCTTCGGACCCGACCCTCTTAACCTTATGGGAGTAGTAATACTTACTTCCCTTGGAACCTGGGGACTTCCCCAGATGGTCCAGAAATTCTATGCAATCAAGGATGAAAAGGCCATCAAGACAGGTACCATAATCTCCACCTTCTTTGCCATCGTTGTTGCCGGCGGAAGCTACTTCCTGGGCGGTTTCGGAAGACTTACCGATGTGGCAGAGATCACCGTTAACGGCAAACTTGCCTACGATGCCATCATTCCAACCATGCTGAGCAAGCTCCCCGATATCCTTATCGGCGTTGTGGTGGTACTGGTGCTTTCAGCATCCATGTCAACTCTGTCAAGTCTGGTACTTACTTCCAGTTCCACTCTGACACTGGATCTTATCAAGGGGAATTTTGTTAAGACCATGTCGGAAAAGAAACAGGTTCTGGTAATGCGTATATTCATCGTGGTGTTCATCGTTATCTCCGTTGTGATCGCCATGGATCCTCCCACCTTTATCGCACAGCTCATGGGCATTTCATGGGGCGCTCTTGCAGGAGCCTTCCTGGCACCCTTATTCTACGGCCTTTACTGGAAGGGCGTTACCAGAGGCGGAGTATGGGCAGGCTTTGTGTCCGGTGTGGGTATTACCGTTGCCAACATGGTATTTAACTTCATGAGTCCCATCAATGCGGGCGCTCTTGCCATGATCGCAGGACTTGTTGTGGTACCGCTGGTATCCTTCATAACTCCCAAACTTGACAGGGGAGAGATCGATTTCTCCTTCAAATGCTACGATAAAAAGAAAGTCGTTGAAGAGAAGATCGCTCTTCCCGACGATGTGGTCCAGGAATAATGTTGACAAAACCCGCGCAACCGCGCGGGTTTTTTAATATGCAGCGTTATGTAGTTTGAAGGAAGCAACCTTAAGAAATAATTAAATAGGAAAACCATACAAAGAATAGTACAATAAACTCAAGAGTTTTATTCCCAAGCACATGATATGGGGTTGGTTTATGTACAGACGAGAAAAACAGAGCTGGCTTAAGCACCTGGATTTTACCATATTTGATATTCTTTGTACTCAATTTGCATTTGTACTGGCGTACAGACTGCGTCTGGGAAGCGGCGTGGGACTGCCTTACTCCAACGATCTTTACGAGAGACTGGCAGTCATCATGGTGCTCCTCCAGATCTGCGTTATCTTTTTTGCCGAGCCTTACAAGGACATTCTTCGCCGAAACAAGGTTCAGGAGTTAAAAAAGACCATCATCAACTGCTCCATGACGGCAGCCGCTGTCATTCTTTACATCTATGCCACAAAGACCGCCGAGGTTTATTCCCGTATGATCGTGGGTCTTATGTGGGCCATTTCCATTCCCGTATGTTATGCCTTCAGGCTGTTCTGGAAGGACTATGTCCGGAAATCCGTTGTTGACAACAAGAACCGATCGGTGATGATCCTTCTTACCGCCAACGATGTGGTTGAAAGCTGTATCCGTGACTTTGAGCGTGACAGATACAGAAACTATGTCATCAAGGGGATCGTCATCATGGATGCGGACCGTAAGGGTGATGTTATCCGCGACGTGCCTGTGGTGGCCAATGCTTCCGACTTTATGGAATATATCCGTACCAATGTGGTGGACGAGGTCTTCATCAACGGAGACAGCATCTCTGCCAGTGAGAAACTCTCGGACGAACTTCTGGAGATGGGTGTTATCGTTCATTTTAAACTCATGCACGATTCAAACCTTGCACCTACCAAGATCATCGAAAAGTACGGTGATTATATGGTGTTCACATCCAGCATGAACGTTGCTTCTCCCAGACAGATCTTTATCAAACGTGCGGTAGACATCCTGGGATCTTTGATAGGGCTTATCCTTACTTTTATCGCATTCATCATTTTCGCACCCATAATCAAGGCCCAGTCCCCGGGACCCGTGTTCTTTAAGCAGACCCGTGTTGGGAAGAACGGCCGCAGATTTAAACTCTACAAATTCCGTTCCATGTATATGGACGCGGAAGAGCGCAAGAAAGAACTTATGGCTCAGAACCAGATGTCCGGAAACATGTTTAAGCTGGACAACGATCCCAGAGTCATTCCCATCGGCCGTTTTATGCGTAAGTACTCCATCGATGAACTTCCCCAGTTCTGGAATGTTTTGAAGGGAGAGATGAGTCTTGTGGGCACCAGACCCCCCACAGAGGACGAATTCAGACAATACGAGGCCCATCATCGCGCACGCCTCGGGATCAAGCCCGGGCTCACGGGCATGTGGCAGGTCAGCGGGCGCAGCAACATCAAGGACTTCGAAGAGGTCGTTGCGCTTGATACCCAGTATATTTCCAATTGGAACCTGGGAATGGATTTCAGAATCCTGTTCAGGACCGTTCTGGTAGTCTTAAAGGGCAGCGGTGCGGCATAAGGATACGTTATGAAGGATTTGAGTATTTCAATAGTAGCCTATAACAATGAAGAGGATGTGCTGGCGGTGGTGAGATCCGTCGAAGAGCACACCCCTTCTTTTGTTTCCAAGGATATATATGTTATCGATAACGGGACAAAGAAAAACGGCCTTTCCGAGGCACTTTCCGGGTTTTCCGATGTGACCTACATCCATACGGGGAAAAACCTTGGCTTCGGTGCGGGACACAACCGGGTCTTGGAACTGTTGGATTCAAAGTATCACGCAATTGTAAATCCGGATATCCTTCTTAAAAAAGATGCTTTTACGCCCCTTATGGATTTTATGGAAAAAGAAGGGTGCGGCATGGCAGTCCCGAAGATACTGAACGACGACGGAAAACTGCAGGCAGCCTACAGACTGGAGCCCACTCCCTTTGATATGTTCATAAGGATGTTTGTAAAGCACGGGTTCAAGGCCCGCAAGGATAAGCACATCATGCGTGATATGGATTATTCTAAGCCCTTCAGGGTGCCTTTTGCACAAGGCTGCTTTCTTTTGATAAAGACGGAACTCTTTAAAGAACTTAAGGGATTCGACGAAAGATTCTTTTTGTACATGGAGGATGCGGACCTTTGCAAGAGGGTAAACAGCGTGGACAGGCTTATGTATTGCCCCTATGTGAGCGTGATACACCGGTGGGAGAAGGGGTCTCACAAGAGCCTGCGTCTGTTTTCTTTACATGTATCATCCATGATCAAGTATTTCAGAAAATGGAAGCATGTGGTATAATACAGTCGTGTGCCGTGAAACGGCGCACGACTATTGTTTTGTGAGGAAATATGGCAATAAAGGTTTCGGACGGTCAGCTTGACTTTCTGGGGTTGTTAAGTGAATATACCGATGACAGCGGAGCCAAGGTGAGAGTTCGCGAGCCCGGTGGCCGCAAGGTTTTCCCCAAGGAGCCGGATCCCTATACGCAACTTTCGTTCGATCCCGAGCCCTGGACGGAGCCTGAGCCCGAGCCTAAGCCGGAGCCGGTAATTGAGGCCCCGAAGCCCGAACCTGAAGCCGAGTCTGTAATTGAGGCCCCGAAGCCCGAACCTAAGGCAGAGTCGGCACCTGTGGCAGAATCGCCTAAGCCTGAGATCAAGCCCGAACCTGTGCCTGAAGTTCAGAAGGCGGAGCCTGCACTTGAGGCTCCCAAACCCGTAAAGAAGCCCCGGGCGGTTCCCAAGGAAAAGAGCGGGTCGGACGGTACCGACAGGCCCGAGGCACTCTTCAAGCAGTGTGAGCGGTGCTGGTGTTTTGACTGCAAACACAATTCGAGGGGGCCGGCGATCCCGAGAGACCTGTGCGGAAAGATGATGCCCTGCCCCGCCTGCAAAGGGTGCGAGAGCGACGGGTATGCCACCGTCTGCGAGATCGGTAATGCCAAGGAAGGCTGTATGCTTAGAGCAACAGAGGAAGGAATATATGTGCCGGATGAGGTTTAGCATCTTTTCAAGGAAGCAAAGCCAGATACGGTACGGAGAATAAATCATGCAGATAATCATTGTGGGTTGCGGTAATGTGGGAAGCAGTATCGCAAGACAGTTAAGCAAAGAAGGACATAATCTTACCATAGTCGATGTCAATGAGCGGGCTGTCAGGGAATTGTCCGATGCTATCGATGTCCTTGGCATCGTAGGAAGCGGCTCTCAGCTTGCTGTCCTTAAACAGGCCGATGTGGCCGATGCCGATCTTCTGATAGCAGTTACGGATTCCGACGAAAGAAACCTTGTGTGCTGCCTTATCGCAAAGAAGGCGGGCACCAAGAATACCATAGCCAGAGTCAGGGATCCCGAGTTCTTTGATGAGATCGAGCTTATCAAGAACGATCTCGGGCTGTCTTTGTATGTAAATCCGGAGCTTAATGCGGCCGAAGAGATCGCAAGGCTTCTTAAGTTCCCCACCGCCATGGAGATCGATTCTTTTGCCAACGGCAGGGTGGATCTTATGAAATTCGAAGTGGGAGAAGGAAGTCCTCTTTGTGGACTGAAACTTAAAGACATTCCCGCAAGGCTTCAGTGCGATATCCTGATCTGCGTGGTGGAGCGGGGCAACGAAACCTTTATCCCCACCGGTGATTTTACCCTGAACAAGGGGGACAAGATCGGTGTTGTGGCCTCCGGGCGCAAATCAGCCAAGTTCCTTAAGGCGCTGGATCTAAACAAGGGCCGTGTCAGGAGCTGTCTTATCGTGGGCGGAGGAGAACTCACCTATTATCTTGCGGACATGCTGGTGGCTACCGGTGTTGAAGTAAAGATCGTTGAAAAAAGCAAGAAACGCTGCGACGAGCTGGCGGAGCTTTTGCCAGAAGCCATAATCATCTACGGTGACGGAGCCGACAAGAGCCTTCTTCTTGAAGAGGGTATCGACAGGACGGAAGCCTTCCTTGCGCTTACCAATTACGACGAAGAAAACGTTATGATGTCCATCTATGCGGGCAAAGTCAATCCCAAGGCCAAACTTATCACCAAGGTGCATCGAAGCGCCTACGATGACATCATTTACGATATGAATGTGGGAAGTATCATCAACCCCAAGCTCATCACCAGTGAGAGCGTGGTCAAGTATGTCCGCGCCATGGTGAATTCCACCTCCAGCAACATGGAGGCACTGTATCAGTTAAATGCCGGCAAGGCCGAAGCCATGGAGTTTACCGTTAAGTCCGCTTCGGGTCTTGTTGACGTGCCTCTTATGAATGTTAAGTTAAAGCCCAACGTTCTTGTGGCATGCATCATCCATCACGGTCAGATCGAAACTCCCAAGGGTTCTTCCGTCATCCGTATGGGCGACCGGGTGATCGTTGTGACCACCGAGACCGGATTCGAAGATATAAGTGATATTTTGCGGTAGGATTGAGAAATGAATTTATCGATAATCAGGTATATTCTGGGGCGTGTCTTGCAGTTTCTGGGAGGATTTTTAATCCTTCCCGTGATAGTGTCCCTGATCTATAAAGAATACAATACGGGTCTTATTTTCCTGGCCATTGCCGTGGCAAGTTTTATCCTCGGCAGTGTCAGCAGCTTCTTTAAGCCAAAGAACAATGCTTTCTACGCTCGTGAAGGTTTTGTTACCGTGTCCCTTTCCTGGATCTTACTCAGTCTTGTGGGTGCAGTACCCTTTGTTCTCACGGGAGAGATCCCTCACATAACCGATGCGGTCTTTGAAACGGTTTCGGGCTTTACCACCACGGGAGCCAGTATCCTTTCCGATGTGGAGTCCATGTCACAGACCGCCATGTTCTGGAGGTGTTTTACCAACTGGATCGGCGGCATGGGAGTTCTTGTATTCATCATGGCCATACTCCCTCTTTCCGGCAGTTACAACATGCACCTTATGAGAGCCGAGAGTACGGGCCCTTCCGTAGGTAAACTTGTTCCGAGAGTCAAGAATACCGCCAAGATCCTTTACGGGATATATCTGGGTCTTACCCTGGTGCTGATAGTGAGTTATATGTGTGCGGGCATGAAACTTTACGATGCCCTTATCATTTCTTTTTCCACCATGGGTACCGGCGGATTTGCCAATCTCAATGCCAGCCTCGGCGGATATTCCCACGGGGCGCAGGTGGTATCCATTATCTTCATGATCCTCTGCGGTATCAACTTCAATGCCTATTTCCTTATCATTAGCAGGAAGCCCGGAGAATTCTTCAAGATCGAGGAAGTCAGATGGTATCTTATCATCCTGTTTTTGGCGGCTGCGGCCATCACGGTCCAGATAAGGGGAAGCTATGCATCGCTTTATTCCGCAGCCCATGATGCTACATTCCAGGTTGTTTCCATCATGACCACCACCGGTTTTTCCGTAACGGATTTTGATACCTGGCCCATGTTTTCAAAGACTATCCTTCTTATGCTCATGGTCATCGGCGGCTGTGCCGGTTCCACCAGCGGCGGTATCAAGGTTTCAAGACTCCTTATCCTGTTCAGGACTTTAGGCAAGGAAGCAAGCCACCTGACCCATCCCAGGAGCGTTAAAAAGATGCGCCTTAACGGTCAGACAGTAGTGGAGGAGACATCAAAATCCGTATATTCCTTCCTGATCGCCTATGTGGTGGTATTAATGGTCTCCGTGCTGATAGTTTCGGCTGACGGCTTTGATTTCACCACCAGCTTTACATCGGTGCTGTCGATGCTTGGTAACGTGGGACCCGGTCTTTCGGTTGTGGGACCTGCCGGAAATTACAGCGGTTTTTCGGATCTTTCCAAGATAACCCTGCTCCTCGATATGCTGGCGGGACGTCTTGAGATCTTCCCTATGATGGTGCTTTTCTATTTCGGCACCTGGAAGCGAGGATAAAGAACCGGACCTATGAGACGTTTTTTTGCTTTTTCCATAATATTTGCTTTTGCGGCCCTGATACTTGCCCTTTCCTGGCAGGTATCGGGCTTTTCGGACTTATACGTTAAATATGTGTTTCCCCTGCTTGCCACCAATTACGGAAGGCTTGCGGCAATGGCACCCATCTCCGTCGGAGAGATACTTCTGTATGTATTTGTGTTCCTCGGGGCCCTGACGGTCCTTTTCTTTGTCATCGGGATCCTGTGCATTTTCTTTGGCAAAAGAAAACCGCTGTGGTTCGCTGTACTCTTCGGAAGGGTATTTCTGGATATCTGTGTCGTGGTCTTTCTTATACAGGTCCTTAACTGTTTCGTGCTTTATCACACCACGCCCCTCTACGGAGAAGGTTCCGGGGAATACACTCCCACCACGGAAGAACTCGTGGAATTCAGGGAAGCGCTGGTGGGCAGGGCCAACGACCTTGCATTGACCTTTGAAAGAAACGAAAAGGGGGAGATCGTCTACGGGGGCGACATGGCAGCGACGGCAAAGAAAGCCATGAACAACCTGGGTGAGATCGGAACCTACAGCTTTTCTTCGGATGCGATCCCCAAGGTCCTTGGAAGACTTTCAAGACTAAAAGGGTTTTATTCAACTCCAAAACCCCTGTGGCTTTCGGATTTCTTCAGCCAGCAGTATATAAAGGGTTATTTCTTTCCCTTCAGTATGGAAGCCAATTATAACAATGTGATGTATATCGCAAATCTTCCGGACACCATGTGCCATGAACTTGCGCATACCAAGGGCTTTATCTACGAGGACGAAGCCTCCTTCATCGCTTACCTTGCCTGTATGAATTCGGGAGATCCTTTCTTTGAATACAGTGCAACCCTCAATGCTCTTGATTACGTCAATGAAGAGATCTACAAGGAGATCGAGCGGGATCCCGCCCTTTACGACCGGATCACCAAAAAGAACGATCTTGTGATAAGGGACTGCGTGTTCCTGACGGACGAGGCCTGGAACAAAGTCGAGAAGGATGCCCTTCTTGATACGGATACGGTTTCCAAGGCTTCGGAAACCTTTCTTGATACCAATCTCACCGTTAACGGTGTGGAGGACGGCATAGTGTCCTATTCAAGGATGGTTAATCTGCTGCTCCGATATCATTCGGAGCTTATGCCTGCAGGCACAGGAAACGAAAGCGAAGCCGGTGATGAAGCCGATGACACAGGGGCAGATACCGGGGCCTCGGAAAATTAAAAAGCAAGAGAAAATCATAACGGAGAACATAAAATGGTCAAAGAAGAGATAAGATTAAGAAAAGTCATCCTGCATATACTGGATTCCTCGGCGGGACAGCCCGTGCTTTCTGACATGGAGCTTGAGTCGGGATCGGAACTGCAGGATTTTATCAAGGAGCATATCGCAAAGATCTTTGCGGGAGATGACAGCAAAAAGTGTGAATTCCACAAGCACGAATCCGATGTGTATGCCCTTCTTAACGAGTACGACGATGAAAGATTCGTTGAGATAAGCAAGGAACTTGCCAAGAAACTCTATGACATCATGAACGCCAACATCGACATTCCTTCGGCGGACCTGTTTGTGGTCAGGTTTTCTTCGGACTCCCTTGAGTACCTTGCCATCCTCAAGATGAACTACAAGACCATGTATACCCACCGTTCCGTACCCGGCGACGACGGGCTTTACAACGAGGTCTACAGATACAAGGAATTACTTCCCCAGGAGAGCCAGAAGCTTGCTGAGGCCTGCGTCATCAGACTCAATGACTTAAGCATCAGCCTGGTGGAAAAGAAAGCGGAGATCAACGGCAAAAAAGAAGATTACTTCAGCGAACTCTATCTTAAGTGTCACGCCCGTTTATCCGACAAAAAGAAACTGGCCATCGTCCAGAAGGCTATTGAGAGCGTGAACAATTCAGCCTACGAAGAGCAGTCAAGATACGAGCCCCAGATGAAGGCCAAGGCCGTGATCAACGAGCAGCTCACAAAGAACGGCGGCTTCGTGGTGGAAGAGCTGGGAGACCTGGTGTTTGAAGGCAGGGAAGACCTCCGCACCGCTTATCAGGACAAGATGGAGCAGTACAACCTTGTGAAGGAGGAGGTGCTTCCACAGTCCGAAAGCACCACCAGAAGGTATCTTAAGCAGTGCCTTGTGACCGATACGGGCATTGAGATCAAGATCCCCATGGAAGAGTATGAAAAAGAAGGAAATATCGAATTCGTCACCAATGCCGACGGTTCCACTTCTTTGTACATAAAGAACATAGGAAACATCAGCGCAAAGTTTTAGGCAGGGTTTATATATGGGCAACATAGTCGATTACGTTGATAAATACGGATATGCTTCTTTTGCGGAAAAGCCAATCTGTCTTGAGGACATGGTGGTATTGTGTCAGCTGGCATATTTTAAATATGACTGTTTCTTAAAGACCTTTGACGATGGAATAACCGTGGAAAAACTTAACGATTCTCCCATGAGGGGAATGCTGGTGGCAGATCCCAAATATAAAAAGGACGGCGGAATGCTCCTTGAAGCCATGGCAAAGAGCGTGCGGTTCAAGGATGCGGTCGTTAAGTTCTACGTCAATGACATAGAGACGGAGCAGGGCACCCAGTTTTCGGCCGTTACTTTTCTTTTGGCTGACAGGCTTACCGTCACGGCTTTCAGGGGTACCGATGAGACCATGCTCGGATGGCAGGAAGATTTTGCCCTGGCTTTGAACAAACCCATAGCGGGACAGCAAAAAGCCACGGATTACGTGATGAAGGTCTTAAGAAAGGTGAAGGGAAGACTGATTTTGGGAGGCCATTCCAAGGGCGGAAATCTGGCTCTTTACGCAGGTTTTACCCTTCATGAGCGTTTCCTCAAAAGGATCAGAAAGATCTGTGCTTTGGATGCGCCGGGCTTCAGACCGGAATTCATCGAAAACACCGATTACGACAGTGTCAAAAGAAAGATAATCCGTGTGGTCCCCAAATCTTCCGTGGTGGGGCTGCTGCTTAACGATGCGCCCAAAAAGATCGTGATAGAAGCAAGATCCACAGGGATGAAGCAGCATAATCTCTACAACTGGATAATAAAGGACGGAAAGCTTGTACGGACCGAGATCTCCAAGGGGCATTTAAAGGCCCTTAAGACCTTCAATAACTGGGTACTTTCCCTTGACGAAGTGAACCTTGAAAAGTTCGTGACGATCCTGAGCGAAGCCCTGGACGACACGGGAGCCAAGACCACCGTTGAGTTCAAGGAAAACGTTCCCAAGTACGTGGGAAGCCTCTTAAAGGCTGCGGGCGAGATGAACGAAGAAAGCAAAAAGAGCGCCGGCGAGTTCATCAGGTCCTACTTTGAATTTGTTGTGGGCAACGTGAAGGACGAGATGCTGGAGAGTATCCAGAGTTCAAAAATTTCAAAGTTTTTGCCTAAATAATACAAGAAAATTGAAAATCTTATGTGATATACTGTAAACCGACGGGAGAAGGATCCCTTTCTTCCGCCCATTACCATAAAGGAGGGTATTATGGAATTACGCACAGCAGCATCCCCCAAGGATGTGAAGCATTACACCACCGAGCGTCTCAGGGAAGAATTTCTTATTGACGACCTGTTCAAACCCGATGAGATCAAACTGGTATACAGTCATATCGACAGGATAATCATCGGATCCGCCGTTCCCGTAAAGCCTTTAAAGCTTACTGCAGGCGACGAATTGAGAGCCGAGTATTTCCTGCAGAGACGTGAGATGGGTGTCATCAATATCGGCCCCAAGGGATATATAACCTTAGACGGCAAGAGATACGAGGTCGGCCACAAAGAGGGCATGTATATCGGAATGGGCACAAAGGATGTGGTCTTCGAGAGCGAGGATCCGCAAAATCCCGCAAAGTTCTACATAAATTCCGCTCCGGCACACAGAACCTGCAAGACCGTTCTCATCAAACCCGAAGGTACACCTTCCGATGATGTTGTCATCATCAAACCCGAGAACAAGAAAGAACTTGGTTCCCAGGCCGAAGCAAACCATCGTACCATCAACAAATACATCCTTCCCGGTCAGGTTGAGACCTGCCAGCTGGAAATGGGTATGACTCACCTTGAGCCCGGAAGCGTTTGGAACTCCATGCCCTGCCACACTCATGACCGCAGAATGGAAGTATATCTTTACTTTGACATGGCCGACGATCAGATGCTCATGCACTTCATGGGCGAGCCTCAGGAGACCCGTCACATCGTTATGCTCAATGAGCAGGCTGTTATCTCACCCAGCTGGTCCATCCACTGCGGTTGCTCCACCAAGAACTATACCTTTATCTGGGGTATGGTGGGCGAGAACCAGGATTTCGACGACATGGACGACATTGCACCCATTGACCTTCGTTAGGTCGTAAACATATGAAAAGGAGAAAAAATTATGGGAAACATTCTTGATCAGTTTTCACTCAAAGGCAAAGTAGCATGGATCACCGGTGCTTCTTACGGACTGGGACTTGCTTATGCCATCGCATATCACGAAGCAGGAGCTAAGATCGTATTTAACGATATCAAGCAGGAACTCGTGGACAGAGGCATGGAAGAATACAAAAAGCGCGGTATCGACGCTTACGGTGCTGTCTGCGACGTTACCAAGGAAGAAGACGTTACTAAATTTGTTGCCGATGTTAAAAAGAAAGTGGGCTCCATCGACATCCTCGTAAACAACGCAGGTATCATCAAGAGGATCCCCATGCACGAGATGAGCGTTAACGACTGGAACGCAGTCATCAACGTAGACCTTACCGGTCCTTTTATCTGTTCCAAGGCAGTCCTTCCCGACATGATCGAGAAAAAGAGCGGCAAGATCATCAACGCCTGCTCCATGATGTCCGAATTCGGACGTGAGACCGTTTCCGCTTATGCTGCAGCAAAGGGCGGACTTAAGATGCTCACCAGAAACATCTGCTCCGAGTACGGCCAGTACAACATTCAGTGCAACGCCATCGGACCCGGCTACATCGCAACCCCTCAGACCGCACCTCTTCGTGCAAAGGGCGAGGACGGTTCCATGAATCCCTTCGACCGTTTCATCAGGAGCAAGACTCCCGCACAGAGATGGGGACGTACCGAAGACCTTATGGGTCTTGCAGTATTCCTTGCTTCTCCCGCATCTGATTTCATCAACGGTCAGGTAGTTTACATTGACGGCGGTATCTCCGCATACATCGGCCAGGATCCCGGAAATCTTGATGTTTCCAAGTTCGCCGATGAAGTTGAAGACCAGCCCGATGTTATTGTTAAAGATTGAGAAGGATAATCATATGAAAATAGCATTGATCAATGAAAACAGCCAGGCCGCAAAGAATGCGGTCATTGAAAAGGCTTTGAAAGAAGTTGTTGAACCTCTCGGACACGAAGTGTTCAACTACGGCATGTATTCAGCCGAGGATGCTGCCCAGCTTACCTACGTGCAGATTGGTATCCTTGCCGCTGTGCTTCTTAATTCCGGCGCTGCTGACTATGTTATTACCGGCTGCGGAACAGGTGAGGGCGCAATGCTTGCCTGCAATTCCTTCCCCGGAGTTCTCTGCGGCCATGTGGTAGATGCCAGTGACGCATTTATGTTCAGCCAGATCAACGACGGTAATGCCATCGCAATGCCTTTTGCAAAGGGCTTTGGCTGGGGTGCCGAACTTAATCTTAAATATGTCTTTGAACGCCTCTTTGAAAAAGAGGGCGGCGGCGGATATCCTCCGGAGCGTGTCGTTCCCGAACAGCGCAACAAGAAGATCCTCGACGAAGTGAAGAAGCACACTTACAGAGATCTTTGCGATATTCTTCCCGAACTTGACAGAGACCTTGTAAAGGGCGCTCTTTCCACCGAGGGCTTCGGAAAGTACTTTGCAGCAAACTGCAAGGACGCGAAGATTAAGGCTTGCGTGGAGAATTTGCTTAAATAGATACAGGAGAAATATATGAACGCGATTTTAGAAAAGATCAGTAATATCGGAATCGTCCCCGTGGTTGTTCTGGACGATGCCAAGGATGCGGAGCCTCTTGCCAAGGCTCTTTGCGAAGGCGGACTTCCCTGTGCCGAGGTAACCTTCAGGACCGATGCGGCCGAAGAAAGCATCCGTCGTATGACAAGTGCTTTCCCCAACATGCTTGTGGGAGCGGGTACCGTTCTTACTACCGAGCAGGTTGACAGAGCCGTAGGGGCAGGCGCTAAGTTCATCGTAAGCCCCGGCTTCAATGAGAAGGTCGTTAAGTACTGCCTGGACAAGGGCATTCCCATGGTTCCCGGCATCAACAATCCCACAGGTATCGAAGCTGCCCTTTCTCTGGGCCTCGATGTTGTTAAGTTCTTCCCCGCAGAGCAGAGCGGCGGAGTAGCCATGATCAAAGCCATGGCAGCTCCTTACACCACCGTTAAGTTTATGCCTACCGGCGGTGTCAATGCAGGTAATATCTGCGATTATCTTTCTTTTGACAAGATCATCGCCTGCGGCGGCTCCTGGATGGTAAAGAAAGACCTGGTCGCAGCCGGCAAGTTCGATGAGATAAAGAAACTTACCGAGGAAGCTGTACGCACCATGCTGGGCTTCAATTTAAGACACATCGGTATCAATTGTGAGTCCGAAGGCGAAGCTGTTGATGTGGCAGGTTTCTTTGACAACAATTTCGGATTTGCAACCAAGGTGGGCAACAGTTCCGTATTTGCGGGAATCGAGATCGAAGCCATGAAGTCCGTAGGCCGCGGTGCCAAGGGACACATTGCAATCGGAACCAATTCCGTTGCCAGAGCAAAGAACTATCTTGAGACCGTTAAGGGACTTAAGTTCGTTGAAGAGAGTGCCGGCTATAAGAACGGCAAACTCAATGCGATCTATATCGACGGTGAGATCGGCGGATTTGCCGTTCACCTTGTTAACAAATAAGTGTTTAGGAGGAATTATGGCTAAAGTTATTACCATGGGTGAGATCATGCTCCGTCTTTCCACCCCCAATTTTGAGAAATTTATCCAGGCCGATGAGTTTGATATCAACTACGGCGGCGGTGAAGCCAATGTTGCCGTATCCCTTGCAAATTACGGCCACGATGCGGAATTCGTGACCGCAGTTCCCGCCAACGAGCTGGGTGACTGTGCGGTTGCCGCACTTCGCAAATACAATGTTGCTACCGGTCACATTGCCCGCTGCGGCGAAAGACTGGGTATCTACTACCTTGAGAGCGGTTCTTCCGTTCGTCCTTCCAAGGTTGTTTATGACCGTGCACATTCTTCAATTTCCACAGCGACCGAGAAGGATTTCGATTTTGACGATATCTTCAAGGATGCGGACTGGTTCCACTTTACAGGTATCACTCCCGCACTTTCCGATTCCGCTGCGGAACTTACCGAGAAGGCTCTTATAGCAGCCAAGAAGCACGGCGTAAAGGTATCCGTAGACCTTAACTTCCGCAAGAAACTCTGGTCCTCCGAAAAGGCTCAGAAGGTCATGAAGAACCTTATGAAGTATGTTGATGTCTGCATCGGTAACGAAGAGGATGCAAACCTTGTTCTCGGCTACAAGCCCGGTAACACCGACGTTACCAGCGGTGAACTTGAACTTGCGGGCTACAAGTCCATCTTTGAACAGATGGTTGCGGACTACAACTTCGAGTATTGTGTTTCTTCTTTGAGAGAGAGCCATTCCGCTTCCGACAACGGCTGGAGCGCATGCATCTACAGCCGCGACACCAAGGAGTTCTATCACTCCAAGGAATATCACCTTCATCCCATCGTAGACCGTGTGGGCGGCGGTGATTCCTTCGCAGGCGGTGTTATCTGCGGACTTCTTGACGGCAAGGACTTTAAGGCTGCTCTTGAGTTCGGCGTTGCAGCTTCCGCTCTTAAGCATACCATCCCCGGCGACTTCAACTTCGCTTCCCGCAAGGAAGTTGATACACTCGCAGGCGGTGATGCTTCCGGAAGAGTTCAGAGATAGTATTGGTTTATCTGCCCGAAGGTCAGAAATGGCTTCTGACTTTCGGGCTTTTTTTCTTGACAAACATTCCGTTCAATGAGAGAATAGAACAAGTGTTTGGAGCTTATATGTGGATTTTATTTGTACTGATTTACGGCGTACTCAAAGGAGTGCGCGATATTGCGAAGAAAAAGGCACTGTCCGGCCACGGAGTGGTGGAAGTGCTGTTTGTATATACTTTGATGTCATTTGCTTTCACGGTGCCTGTCAGCGGTAATATCACCGGTGTACCTGTCAAAGAAATGCTTATGATAGCCTTTAAATCTTTTGTCATCGTGATTGCTTTCCTCTGCAGTTTCTATGCCATCGACCGTATGCCTATATCGCTGTACGGAGTGCTGGACCTTTCGAGGGTGCTTTTTTCCATGACTCTCGGTATCCTTATCCTCAAAGAACACTTACGGGTCAATCAGATCATCGCATTTTTCCTGATCGCGGCGGGCCTTATGCTTTTACGGTATAAACCCAGGGCTTTGAGAGATGGGACCGTCAGGGCGGAGCATGTGGCGGGAGTATTGTATATCCTTGCTTTTATCTCCACTTTTCTCAATGCCGTTTCGGGCACCATGGACAAGATCCTGATGAGCGGCGGAAACATTACATCCGGTCAGCTTCAGTTCTGGTATACTTTCTTTATGCTGGTATATTACGGGATCTACGTTCTTGTTACCCGCACGAAGATCCATTTCAAGGATCTGTTTAAAAATCCATGGATGTGGGCAATTTCCATCCTGTTTGTGGTGGCTGACAGATTCCTGTTCGTGGCAAATTCCTACAGTGAGTCAAGGGTCACTATCATGACGCTATTAAAGCAGGCCTGCTGTATTGTGACCATACTTGGGGGCAAGTTCATTTTCAAAGAGAAGAACACTTTGCAGCGTTTTATCTGTGCTGCCATAATCATAGCCGGAATAGTGATTTCGGTACTTTAAAGGACGGAGCATCTTTATGTCTATCTATGACAAGCTTAATCAACAGCAAAAAGAAGCTGTATTTCAAACCCGGGGTCCGGTGCTTATTTTGGCCGGCGCAGGGTCTGGCAAGACAAGTGTCTTGACACACCGTGCAGCCTATCTTTTGGACGAAGTGGGAGTCAGACCCTACAATATCCTAGCCATTACCTTCACCAACAAAGCAGCTTCGGAGATGCGTGAAAGGATCGACAATCTCATCGGCTTCGGATCACAGGATATCTTTGTTTCCACCTTCCATTCCATGTGTGTGCGGATCTTAAGGCGGCATGTGGACTATATAGGATTTGACAATAACTTTACCATTTACGATACCGATGACCAGAAACAGGTCATGAGGGATGTTCTCAAGAAACTTGACATAGATCCCAAGAAACTTAAAGAACGTACGGTCTTAAATGCCATTTCTTCAGCCAAGAATGAGTTGGTCACTCCCGAGAAATTTGCCATCGGCTCCGGCGGAGATTATACACGCAGTCTGATCAGCAAGTGCTATTTTGAGTATCAGGCTGCTCTTCACAAGAACAATGCTTTTGACTTCGACGATCTTATCATGAAGACTGTTGAACTCTTTACCGAACACCCGGAAGTCCTTGAGAAATATCATGAGCGCTGGACTTACATCATGGTGGATGAGTATCAGGATACCAACACCGCCCAGTTTGAGCTGGTAAGGCTGCTGGCTGATACGAAAGATAAGAACCTCTGCGTTGTGGGTGATGACGATCAGTCCATCTATCGTTTCCGGGGTGCCAACATCCGAAATATCCTTGATTTCGAGATGCATTATCCCGATGCCAAGGTTATCAAGCTTGAGCAGAATTACCGCAGTGTCCAGACTATCCTCGATGCTGCCAATGCCGTCATCAGGAACAATGCGGCCCGCAAGAACAAGAGCCTTTGGTCCAAGAACGGTGAGGGTGAGAAGATCCGGTTCCTTCAGCTTGATACCGCATCCGAAGAGGCTGAGACCATCGCAGACAGTATCGCCCGTAATGTAAGGAAAGGACTTTGCAAATTCGGAGACAATGCGATCCTGTATCGTACCAACGGTCAGTCCCGTTTACTTGAAGAGCGTTTTGTCAAAGAAAACATTCCTTACCGCATCGTGGGCGGTATCAATTTCTATTCACGCCGTGAGATCAAGGATCTCCTGGCATATTTAAAGACCGTTGACAACGGCAAGGACGATCTGGCGGCCAAGAGGATAATCAATATTCCCAAGCGCGGTATAGGAGCCACTTCCGTTGCAAAGGTTCAGACAGCCGCAGACAATCTGGGGATCTCTTTCTTTGACACTCTTTCCTGCCTTGACAAGGCCGATATAAAGGGCGCCACGGCAGAAAAGCTCCGTTCCTTTGAGACCATGATCCTGAGGCTCCGTGCGGTCAATGCGGCCGAAGGTCCTGCGAAATTGCTTCGTGAGATACTTGATATCACCGACTACATCAACCAGATGGATGTGGATTCCGAGGAAGAGGCCGATGAACGTATCGGTAATATCGAGGAATTCTTAAGTAAGGTCACAACTTACTGCGAGGAGCACGAAACCCCCACCCTTACGGGATTGCTTGAAGAGATAGCTCTTGTGGCGGATATAGACTCACTTGACGAGAGCGAGGACCGTGTTCTTCTTATGACCATACACTCAGCCAAGGGTCTGGAGTTTGATAATGTCTATCTTGCAGGCATGGAGGAAGGTCTTTTCCCAAGCTATATGTCTGTTACCGAGGGTGAAGAAGGCATTGAGGAGGAGCGAAGACTGGCTTACGTAGGTATAACCCGTGCCAGGAAGAACCTGACTATCAGTTCCGCCCGTGCCAGGATGATAAACGGAGAGACTCAGTTCAATGCCATCAGCCGGTTTGTTCATGAGATTCCCAATAATCTCTTTGATAATCCGCCTGTTCGCAGAAAGTCCTATGACGATGATTCTTCCTACCGTTTCAGAAGAGATTCGGGCGAAGACACCTTCGGAGGCGGATACAGAAGAAACCGCGATTCCGATGACTATTCCGGATTCAGGCGTGACAGCGACAGTGACGACTATTCGGGCTTTAAGCGTGACAGTGACAGGGATGATTACACCGGTTTTAAGCGTACCGCCGATGTGGAGGCGCCCTACAACCCTTACAGCTCCAAGCCCAGAGCCTTTTACTCATCGAAAAAGACTCCCGAGGAGGAAAAGCCCTTTATATCCAAAGCTTCGGCACTCGGTTCTCTGACCAAAGGCTCTGAAATGGCTTCCGGATCCAAACTTAAAGCCGGGGACAGAGTTCGGCACATCAAGTTCGGTGAGGGTACTGTCTTAAGCGTTGTAAAGGAACCACGAGACGACAAGGTCACCGTTCAGTTTGATACCGCGGGACAAAGGGTGATGTACGCTTCTTTTGCCAAATTGCAGAAACTTTAATCTTGTGTTTACTGAAAAAATGTAGCATACTGTTAGTAGGGATTTTCCATAGGAAAGGAAGGGCGTATGGTGAAGGATTATTTGATTACTCAGTTGAATAACATTAAGCGGCGTGCCAAGGATTTCGAGTTAAATGAGAAGCTCGATGAGATCAAGGACATGCTGGCAGATAAGGGTCTTTATCCCAAGCGAGAGGAAGAAAAGAAGAAAGTTAACCCCGTGGTTATCGTTCTTGCCGTGATCGGTGCGATCGCTGCCGTTGCTGCAATCGCTTATGCGGTATTCTATTTCTTTATGCCCGAGGATTCCGAGTATTTTGAGGATTTCGACGAGGACAATGACGACGAATTCGAAGATTCCGATTTTGAGGATGACTGAATCGAGCTTTGATCGTATATTCTGTATTTTAAGGACGCTCCGGTGAGCGTCCTTTTTTTATGCGAAGACCCGTGCACGTTCTTCCTTTCCGACCTTTAATTTGGTAAAATAACTGTGTTTACGCAAGAAAAATATATGATGAGGTTTTTATGAAAAAAGGACAGGAACTTACAGGCATCGTTACGGATGTTAATTTCCCCAACAAGGGTATCGTGAACACGGAAGAGGGACCGGTGGTTGTAAAAAATGTGATCCCCGGGCAAAAGGTACTGGTAAGAGTACTGAAACTCCGTAAGGGCAAGCCTGAAGGCATGCTTTTGGAAGTGCTTGAGCCGGGGGACAAGGCAGTACCTTCCCAGTGTCCTCATTTTGGCATCTGCGGCGGCTGCACTTACCTTACCATGTCTTATGAAGATCAATTAAAGTTAAAAGAAAAACAGGCTCTTAAGCTGCTTAGCTCCGCTGTTAATGGGGATTTCACATGGGATGGCATCAAAGGAAGTCCTGTTTATGAAGGCTACAGGAACAAAATGGAGTTTTCTTTTGGCGATGAGTACAAAGACGGTCCCTTAAGTCTGGGACTTCACCGTCGGGGGAGCATGTTTGACGTGCTTTTTACCAAAGATTGTTATATATGCGATGAGGATTACCGTGCAATCCTGGTGGCTGTAAGAGACTATTTTGCCAAATTGGGCTGCAAAAATTATCACAGGATGAACCATACCGGATTTTTAAGGCATCTGGTAGTCCGTAAATCCGTGACCACCGGGGAGATCCTTGTGGCGCTGGTAACCACGAGCGAGCAGGAGCTGGATGCTGATGCTTTTGTAAAACTGATCACTTCCCTCAGACTTACTGGTAAGGTGGCCGGAATACTTCACACCATCAACGATTCCCTTTCCGATGTGGTGCAGAGCGACGAAACAAGGCTTCTTTACGGCCGTGATTATATCGAAGAATCCTTGCTGGGGCTTAAATTCAAGATCGGAGAATTCTCGTTCTTTCAGACAAATTCAAGGAGTGCTGAGGTGCTCTACAGCGCTGTTCGGGACTATGTGAGGGAACTTGATACCAAATCCTTCAAGGCAGGTACGGTATTTGATCTATATTCCGGTACCGGCACCATCACGCAGTTAATGTCGCCTGTGGCAGATAAGGTCATCGGAGTTGAGATCGTTGAAGAAGCGGTGGAAGCTGCACGTATAAGTGCCAAAGAAAACGGTATAGACAACTGCGAGTTTATCTGCGGAGATGTACTGAAGGTCCTTGATTCCATCGAAGAAAAGCCCGGCCTTATCATTCTGGATCCCCCAAGAGACGGGATCCACCCCAAGGCTCTTCCAAAGATCATCGACTACGGAGTGGACAACATCATATACATTTCCTGCAAGCCTACCAGCCTTGTGCGTGACCTTGGCCCTCTTCAGGAAGCAGGTTATCGTGTTGTCCGTGCCTGTGCCGTGGACCAGTTCCCATGGACGGCGAATGTGGAGACGGTCACACTTTTGTCCAAACTTTCTGAGGCAAAGCATCACATCGAGGTTAAGGTGGATATGGATGAGTTGGATTTGACCAGCGCAGAGGCGAAAGCAACTTACGAAGAAATCCGGGAATGGGTGCAGGAAGAATATGGTTTTAATGTGACAAGATTGAATATTGCTCAGGTTAAGCAGAAGTATGGGCTTATTGAGAGAGAGAATTATAATAAGCCCAAATCCTCGGACAGTCGTCAGCCCGGATGCCCGGAAGAAAAGGTTAAGGCAATAGAAGAAGCCATGAGGCATTTTCAGATGATATGACAAATACGGTGGTAGAAATGTATAAAGTATATCTTGTGGATGATGACAGTATCATATTGGAGGAGTTGGAGAGCCGTGTTCCCTGGATGGAAAACGGGTTCGAGGTCGTAGGGTGCTGCACTGATCCGGTGAAGGCGATAGAGGAAGTGGGTAGTCTTCTTCCCGATGTCTTAATCTGTGATCTGAGGATGCCGGAGATGGACGGTAATGAGATGATCAGAAGAATCAGGGAAAAAGGGCTATCCTGTGAATTTGTCATGCTTTCTGCGTATGATGAATATGACGATGTGCGTACATTTTTCAAACAATCCGGTTATGACTATATCTTAAAACCCATCAACGATGAAGAGATCCGGATCCTTCTTGAAAAACTGTATGTGAAGATCAGTGCAAGGCTTCCGGAGGAGGGTTTACAGGCTGTTACGGAGAATCCGACTTTTAATGATCTCTTGAAATACTTGGACGAACATTTTACAGAAAAGTTTACCTTGGAGCAGATTGCAGATGAATTCGGTTTCAGCAAAAACTATATCTGCCAGCTGTTTAAGAAACACTTCGATACCACCTTCAGTATCTATATCACGAAAAAGAGAATGATCCGGGCCAAGAAAATGTTAGCGGATAAGACCTTATCGGTAAAAGAGATCGCATTCGATCTTGGTTACGCAGATTACCATCACTTTTACAGGACCTTTAAAAACTATTACGGATACTCTCCAAAGGACAATCGATAGACCGGATATGAGAAAAAGAAAGCAAATACCTGCATTAACAGGGATCATAAGCATACTGTGTCTTTTAGCTTTATGCCTAAACGGCTGCATCCCGAAAGAAAGCAGAGAAAAACTCTCTGTTGCCATTCCGGAGTCCGCACATGTTCAGGATCCCGAAAACAATTATTATATTAAGTGGCTTGAGGAAAAAACGGGATTTGATCTTGAAATTACGACCATCAGGCAGAGTAGCTGCACCGGATTTCTTGATGCTCTTTTTTCGTCCGATGCCGACATCGATATCGTAATGTTCGGAGAGGATTTTACGATCACTCAGGACGAGCTTTCGGACTATGTATCATCAGGGGACATTTACGTAAACGGTGACAGGACATATTACGAAAATACCGGCAGTTCCAAAGGAGACGGAGTCGGACAGATCCTTTGGATAAATTATAACTGGCTCAAAGCTCTTTCTCTGTCAATTCCGGAAAATACCGACGATCTTAAAGCGGTGCTAACGGCATTTAAGGAAGCGGATCCTAACGGGAACGAGATAAAAGATGAGATTCCCATGGCAGGATCTTATGAGGAATACTCGTTATCACCCGTGGAATTCATATTAAATTCATTTGTCTATAATGATCCCTACCACTCCCGATTCGGGCTTAACGAGAATTCGAACGATCTTTATGCCGCAACGGATGAATTCAGAGCCGGGATAGAATATTGTCATGAATTATATGAAGAAGGCCTTCTGGACGACAGCATATGGGATGGAAATTTAAAACTGTTAACGGAAGTTTGCAACAGTGACAGGGATATCGTAGGCGCCTTTACGACCTCGTCCATATCCGACGTAATCTATCAGGGCAATCCCGAGATCCTGGCAAGGTATATCCATGTTCCTCCAGTAGAGGGACCGGATGGGGAAAGGAATTCACTGTACATACAGAAGGTGCCTGAAATAGGAGCCATAATAACGGAAAGAAGCAATAAAAAGGAACAGGCAGAAAAACTTCTTTCTCTCATGCTGACTCCGGAAGCTTCTCTGATCGCGAGATATGGGGAAGAGGGTAAAGACTGGATTTATTCCGACGGAAGCGATGTCAGTGTGTATGGGGGAGTGTCAACCATAACCACTGTCAATTATATATGGAACACATCCCAAAATAAGCACCTTAATGGAATAGGACCGATGAATGTACCGGAGGAATATCTGGAGGGCGTTACCTGGAATGGTGTAAATTCAGACTTTGAATACATTAACGGACGGGCATATATGAGTTATGAGGATCATCTGCCGAAAGTTAACGGGTTCCATCCATACAATGACAGACTGTCCGAATATATAGATACTGCACTTGAGGAATTCATTCGCGGTAAAAAGGATGTAGGGAGTGACGAAGAATGGGAAAGATATCTGGAAGGATTGTCGTACTGATACTTATTATGGCTCTTGCCCTTAGCGGATGCGGGGGTACGGTCGGTACAGAGACAAAAAACATGAATACCATAA
>JAEEGT010000217.1 GCA_016280465.1 Lachnospiraceae bacterium
GCAGACCGTACAGGTGTATTCCTCGTCAAAAGAACAGTTTTCGGAAGTAAATGCATCGCAGTATTCGGCGGTGCATTGATATATATGGGTCCCGTCCTCTTTGGAAACAGGCTCACTTGAATATTCGTGCTCATGTTTAAAACCGCAGACGGTACATACGTAATCTTCGTTAAAGGTGCAGGCTTCCGTTCTTTCTTCGCCGCAGCCTTCACCGGTGCAGCGAATCGTATGGGTGCCGTCACTGTTTGTGATGGTTTCAAAGCTGTGTTCATGGGATTGTTGGGGCGGATCTGAGATGTTTTCGCCGCCCTTTGTCCCGGAGGGGGACGTTTGATCTTTTGCTTCGGTACTAAGTCCTGTTACCGGATTTTCTGTGGGGGTAGAAACAGAACTGCCGACAGTATCCGCAGCACATCCTGTCATTACTGCTAAGGCAGCAACGATCAAAGCTGCTTTTGCGGCAGATTCAAGCTTTACGAATAAACCGTTTTGCTTTTTCATAGGCTTTTATCCTTTCGGAGTAATAGAATCTTGTGAATAAATTATAGCACATAAACAATTTTTTACTAAGCCTTGAGAACCGTAAAAGAAGGTATTCACTGAATTTACAAGGGAAAAAACCTGTGCTAATATTTTTCTGGTAGGGCCGTGTATAGTACTTTAAAAAAGGTCCGTTGCAAAGCGGCAGGAGACAGAAGTGAAGGTAGAAGTCAACGCAGTAGATTCATACGATCTTGAAAGCGCAGTAATAAACACGGTAAAGATCACCGAGGACATCCAGAGTGCCATCGATATCCTGGATAACAATTGCAGGGTGATCCCCGTAGCCTACGAAGGAAAGAATCTGATCCTTCCCACAGACAAGATCTATTACATCGAATCCGTGGACAAGCGGACCTATGTTTACTCCAAAGAAGGCTGTTACGAGGCCAAATATCGTCTGTATGAGCTGGAGGAGCTGTTAAACAATTACTTCCTGCGGACTTCCAAGGCCATGATCGTAAATATCCGCAAGATACGTTCGGTCAAGGCAGAGGTTAACGGCAGGCTCACCGCAGAGCTCTTGAACGGCGAGCGGGTGATAATAGCCAGGAGTTACGTGAAGGATCTTAAAGAAAGGCTGGGCATATGACATGACTAAGCTTAAGATATTGTTTAACCAGACACTCATGGTCTCTACCGCCGTTTTGTTCGGTGTGGGTGTGCAGACCTTTTTACGGTTTTTATTGCAAGGCGAGGCAGATTTCACCTGGCCCTGGTACACACCCTTTTCCATCGTGCTCACAGGTTTTCTTTGTGCCCTGCCAACCATGCTGATCCTTAACGGGGAGGCAGATTCCAAAAAGAAAGGGATAATACGGACTCTTGTCCACTTTGTGCTGGTGGGAGGCGTGGTTTCTTTTTGCGGGTATCTCTTCGGATGGTACGATAACCTTGCTGACTACCTGCCGATCCTCATCATGTATATCCTCATCTATATGTTTGTCTGGTTCTACACACTGTGGCTTTTAAAGTCGGATGAAAAGAAGATCAACGAAGCCATCAAACGGTTCACCGACGAGGAATAAAGTCAGGTTTTACAAAAAATAACATTAAAGATGCAACTTGGTAACGTGTATATGCATGTTAGTCAGGTTGCTCTTTTTTTGTGCAAAGATACATGGTAAAGTCCGTTTTGTAAGGAACAACAGACAGATTTGGAAGGAAAAAGAACATGAATGCTGTAAGCGTAAAAAATCTCACAAAGAGGTATAAAGAACACACGGCGGTGGATAACATATCCTTTGATGTTAAGGAAGGTGAATTCTTCGCATTCTTAGGCGAGAACGGCGCGGGAAAATCCACCACCATAAACATCCTGTGCACCATCCTTGAAAAGACAGAAGGAGATGTGGAAATCTTCGGTCACAGGCTTGGCAAAGAGGATGACGCCATCAGGGAGAAGATCGGCATAGTCTTTCAGAATTCGGTGCTGGATCCAAAACTCTCCGTTAAGGAGAATCTTCTTTCAAGAGCTTCCTATTACGGCCTATCCAAGGCAGAGGTAACAAAACGGCTGGAACCCTTTATGGACCGCTTTGAATTAAAGGAAATCTGGAACCGGGCCTACGAGAAACTTTCCGGGGGCCAGAGACGAAGAGTGGATATCATAAGGGCCCTCTTAAACGACCCCAAGATCCTTTTCCTCGACGAACCTACCACAGGCCTTGATCCCATGTCCCGTAAGATAGTCTGGGACTACATCGATTATCTCAGAAGGGAAAAGAAAATGACCCTCTTCCTTACCACTCACTACATGGAGGAAGTAAGGGACGCGGACAGGGTGGTGGTCCTGGACAAGGGTCGTATCATTGCAGAGGATTCGCCCCTGGACCTTAAGAACCGCTTTACCACCTCGAAGCTGATCTGGTACACGGATAAAGGCCCGGACAAAGAAAAGGTGCTTGGAGACCTTGAATCCGATTATGATGCAGACCATTACATCGTAAAGATCACCTCTGACAAGGTACCGGATCTTACGCAGTTTCTCTATAACAACAAAGACATGATAAAAGATTACGAAGTTATCAAAGGAACCATGGATGATGTGTTCCTGACACTTACAGGAAGGAAAATGGGTGAATGACATGAGAAGCTTTACAGGACTTACAAAAAGAAATCTTCTGGTATTTTTCAAGGACAGGCAGTCGGTTTTCTTTTCCCTCTTAACCTCCATTATAGTGTTGGCTTTGTATCTTCTGTTCCTAAAGGGAACCTTTGTGGATGCCATGAACGGTGTGACGGAAAAATATCCCGGACTTTCGACCATAGTCACCGCCACGGATATCAATATGTTTGCAAATCTCGTTCTTTTTACGGGTATTATAGGATCCACAATGATCACGGTGCCCTATAACTGTCTTACAACGCTTGTAAACGACAGGGAAAGGAAGATCGATTACGATATCCTTTCAACACCCATAAAAAGATGGCAGATTATCCTTTCCTACTTTACGGCAGCAGCCCTTTCTTCCATCATCCTTACCGGTGTTATATTGTCTTTCGGGCTTTTCATGATAAATCTCCAGGGTGATCTGCACCTTGAGGTGTTGGATATCGTAAGAGCCTACGGAGTGGTGACGCTTGGATCCGTATCGGCCACCGCCTTTTTCATGATACCGGTATTGTTCTTTAAGACAACAAGCGCCAGCGGAGCCTTCTTTGGGATTCTTTCGGCGGCTGCAGGCTTTGTGATCGGAGCATATATCCCCCTTTCACAGTTTTCCGGTTCGGTGCAGACCGTTTGCAATCTGTTTCCCGCAAGCCACATCACCATCATGATAAGGAATGTCTTCATGAACGGGATACTGGGACATATCGACGGTAAGCTTGCGGGTGTCGACGGCGGGATGTTCGTAACGACCATAAAGGAGCTTTTCTCCTTCAAGGCCTGCTTCTTTGACAGGGAGCTCGGTATGGCATCGATGCTTGTATACGTGCTGGCGTTCCTTGTTATCTGCCTTGCCGTCGAGACGGTCATATTTGCAAAGACCTACAAGAAATAAACACGGTAACACTGTTATTGATATGCTAATTCATGGTAAATTCCCCCATGCTATAATCCAAAGACACTGGTTTCGTGTGGGCACTTACAGACGGGATGTAACCCGATCTGCCGGACGTATGGGGGATAAGCCATGTGGACTTACAGCTTCGAAATACCGATCCTTATGATACTGGGCATCATTCTTTTGTTTTACTATTCAAGGCCCAGACTTCCTATCAGGCGTAATCATACCTTTATCATGATGGTGGTGACGGAAACGGTTACCATCGTTGCGGATCTTCTTGCTACCATTGCAGACAACGATCATCGTGAGTGGAATCCCGTTATCCTTGATCTGCTGAACATGTTTTATTTTGCTGCCTTTTTTATGCGGGCTTTCGTCATGTACCGTTTTGCCGCCAGCGTATTAAAGGACAGATTTGAGAAAAACCTCTTTTTCAAGCATCTTATCAGACTCCCCTTTTATCTGGGAGTGGTATTTTCTGTGCTTTCCGCACTCTTTGGATCGGAGAAACATCACTATTTCCTGTACTATGTGGATTCATCCGGTTATCATTCGGGAACACTGTACAATCTTCTTTACGTTGCAGGTTTCTTTTATATATTTATGGCCCTTCTGTCCCTTTATCTTTTCTGGCGGTGCCTGGGGCGGAGAAGGGAAAAGTACGGCATCCTTCTTTACAATCTCATCATCTTTGTATCATTGATAATAAGGCTCACCCTGCCCAAGTATCTTATCATGGACACCTTTGTACTGATGGCGATACTGGTGGTGTACCTTGCTTTTGAAAATCCCGAGTTTTTCCTGGATCTTAGGGGCTATGCATTTAACAGGATCGCTCTGAGCGAACATCTGGAGGAAAACAACAAAAGCCTTAAGTTAAGGCCCCTGGGTATCGTGATCCACAGCTTCAACGAAATGCGTGATATCTACGGCGGTCCCCAGATGGAAGAGGGCCTTGCCGTCATTGCCAAGTACTTAAGACAGCATATAAAAAAGGGCATCGTATTTTACTGCAGAAACGGTCACTTTATTGTACTTGTAACTCCCGACACGGATCTTGAGAGTATAAGAAAACAGGTGGCTGACCGCTTCATGCAGCCCTGGAGATCCCGGAATGCGGAAATATACCTTACCGTTGGATTTGCGGAATTTGAATATCTTAAATCCGTTTCTTCTCCCGATATTGCTTTGAATTCAATGATCAAGGCTCTTGATATGGTGGGAATGTCCTATGACAGGGAGCCTCTTAAGATCACGAAGGACTTTCTTATTCGTGCGGAGAAGGAATTCAGGATAAGACAGTACATCGAAAAGGCCATAGACGATTCGGGCTTTGAACTTTACTTACAGCCCATCGTCGATGCTAAGAGCGGCAGGGTGATCGGTGCTGAGGCTCTTTCCAGGGTAAGGGACGATGAAGGTAAGATCATCCTTCCCGGAGAGTTTATCCCTGTTGCCGAAAACAGCGGCCGTATCAACGAGCTGGGAGAACTGGTCTTTGACAATACCTGCAGGTTCATCAAAGAAAAAGGCCTTGATAACCTGGGCATAGAGTGGATCAATGTCAATCTGTCACCGGCTCAGTTTTTAAGGATAGATTTGGCGGATCGCTTTGCATCCATTGCCAAAAGCCATGGAGTGGACCCTTCAAACGTACATTTAGAGATCACGGAAGGCGCTCTGATCGACGACAGTTTCTTTCAGCGTCAGATCAAGGCACTTACCGATAAGGGCTTTATGTTCGTACTGGACGATTACGGAACCGGATATTCAAATCTGGCCAGACTTAAGAGATGCCCCTTCATAAATATCAAGATCGATATGAGCATTGTGTGGGGGTATTGTACCGAACCCGATGCCATCCTTCCGAGAATGATCCAAGCCTTCAAGGATACAGGCTTTACCATTACCGCGGAGGGTATCGAGGATGAGAAAATGGCTGAGACCATGAAAAAACTGGGCTGTGATTATCTCCAGGGATATCACTTTTCAAAGCCGGTAGCGGCAGAAGCGTTTTCGGGTACCGTATCGGAGATCCGTAAAATGCAGTGTTAATGGAGCCGTAGTAAGTTTATACGAGATGTTTATAAATAATTATTGAGATTGAAGGAGCATGGTTAGATCAAATGATTTACTCGGTAGTTCCTGCATTGGCGCTTATACTTAATCTTATTCTGAACCGGGAATCGCTTAAAAAATTCAGGTTTACAGCATCCAAAGCGGATAAGGTACAGACGGTCTATATCCGGTACGCACATTTTCTTATGGCTGTCAGCGTCTATTTTGTGGTGGATCTTATATGGGGGATCCTGTACGAACACAGAGATATTCCGGCACTGTTTCCTTTCACTTATTCCTGCACAGTCCTTTACTTTGTATTCATGCTCGTCAATATGGTGACATGGACCCGCTTTGTTGTTGCCTATCTTGCCGAGGGCGGGCGTCGCGACTATGCTTTTTTGCATTCGGTCTGGGCCATGTTTATACTGGGAGCGTTTTTCCTGATGCTCAATCGGTTCCGTCCTTTTATTTTCACCCATAACGAAGCCCATGAGTACATTGAACTGCCCGGCAGATATCTTTTGCTTTCCGTTCAGATCCTGTTCTATGTGTTGACTTCGATCTATATGTTTGTTGTGGCAAGGAAGACCACCGGCCAGCGTCATGTGAGATATACGGCGGTGGCTGCCACCGGAGTTGTCATGGGCCTGGCACTTGTGGGCCAGATAGTTTATGCTTTCTTACCCACCTACGCCACCGGACTTATCATCGGTATCTGCCTGGTGCACTGCTTTGTTGAGGAAGCAGAGAAAAAAGAAAAAGAAGTACATGACCACATAGCATCCGTAATGGCGGAGGACTATGAAGCGATATTCTACATCGAGATCGATACAGGTGTGTTTCTTGAGTTTTCAAAAAGCAAGAAATACAGCGAAATGAAGGTGCCGGTAAAAGGCATGGATTTCTATGCGGAGACCCTTGAAAGCATCGAGACTTACGTATATCCCCCTGACAGAGAGTATGCCAGAAGCTTTTACAGCAGGGAGACGATGTTAAAGAATCTTGAGGGCAGACGTTCTTTTTCCTTTAAGTACAGAGTGCTGGTGGAGGGGGAGCCCAGATATTTCCTGTTCACCGTAATGCGCGACAGCAACGGCCAATATCTTATCTTCTACGAAAAGGATATCAACGACGAACTGGCTGCCGAGAAGAACCAGAAAGAAAATCAGAAAAAGACGATCACCTTCGGTCAGATAGCCGAAAGCCTGGCCTCAAGTTACGATGAGATCTACTATGTAAATGTTCAGGATTCATCCTTTGTCAGCTACGAGGTCAACAATATCTTCGGACAGCTGGAGATCAGTAAGTCCGGGGAGGATTTCTTTAAGGAATCATTGGAAAATATACCTCAGATCGTCCATAAGCACGACTGCGATTCGGTGGCGGAATTTATTAACAGGGACAATATGATCTCCTTCATGGAGACTCACAAAGTCAGCAGTCTGGATTACCGTATCGTGGTATCCGGCAAATCCCATTATCTGCGCATGACTGTCCATAAGTCCAGCGACGGTACTCACTTTATAGTCGGCGTTGAAAATGTTGATGCGGAGATCAAAAAAGAAAAACAGCGACTTAAAGAGCTTAATACCCAGAAAGAACTGGCAAGGCGGGATGAACTGACGGGTATCAAGAATAAGACCGCCTATAAGGAATTGATGGC
>JAEEGT010000218.1 GCA_016280465.1 Lachnospiraceae bacterium
TAAAATGAGCGTTATTTCAATGAAGCAGTTGCTTGAAGCAGGTGTTCATTTCGGACACCAGACCCGTAGATGGAACCCTAAGATGGCTCCCTACATCTATACCGAGAGAAACGGTATCCACATTATCGACCTTCAGAAGTCTGTTGGTAAGGTTGACGAAGCTTACAATGCCATTTCCGACATCGTAGCTCAGGGCGGAACCATTCTTTTCGTAGGAACCAAGAAGCAGGCTCAGGATGCCGTTAAGGTAGAGGCAGAGCGTTGCGGAATGTTCTATGTTAACGAAAGATGGCTCGGCGGTATGCTTACCAATTTCAGAACCATTCAGTCCCGTGTTAACAGATTAAAAGCTATCGAGACCATGTCTCAGGACGGTACCTTCGATGTTCTTCCCAAGAAGGAAGTTACCGCTCTTAAGAAGGAATGGGACAAGCTTGAAAAGAACCTTGGCGGTATCAAAGAGATGAAGCGCATCCCCGATGCTATCTTCGTAGTTGATCCCAAGAAGGAACACATCTGTGTACAGGAAGCCCGCGCACTTGGAATCACCCTTATCGGTATCGGTGATACCAACTGCGATCCCGAAGAGCTTGATTACATCATCCCCGGCAACGACGACGCTATCCGCGCCGTAAAGCTTATCGTTTCCAAGATGGCTGATGCAGTTATCGAAGCTAATCAGGGCGAGACCGCTACCGCAGCTGATGCCAATGCAGAGGGCGAAACCGAAGCTACCGACATCGAAGAAGTAGCAGAAGAGGCATAAGATATCGAAACTTTTCGCGCCCGGCATCTTTTGACTGACCGGGCGTGATTTTTGAAAAATGAATGATAAGGAGAAATGATCATGGCAGAGATTACCGCAAGCATGGTAAAAGAATTACGTGAAATGACCGGTGCCGGCATGATGGATTGCAAGAAGGCACTTAACGAAACAAACGGCGACATGGATGCCGCTGTTGATGTATTAAGAAAGAGCGGCGCAGCTAAGGCTGAGAAGAAAGCAAGCCGTATCGCTGCAGAAGGTATCACCCGTGCCGCTATCGACGGCAACAAGGCTGTTGTTGTAGAAGTTAACTCCGAGACCGACTTCGTTGCAAAGAACGAAACCTTCCAGGCATTCGTTGAAGCTGTTGCAAAGCAGGCACTTGCTTCTTCCGCAGCTGATGTTGAAGGCATGATGGATGAAAAGTGGGTTGAGGATTCCTCCAAGACCGTTAAGGAAGTTCTTGTTGAGAAGACCGCTACCATCGGAGAGAAGCTTTCCATCAGAAGATTTGAGAAGGCTGAAGGCGATGTTGTTGTTTCCTATATTCACGGCGGCGGCAAGATCGGTGTTCTAGTAGCAGCAAACGGTGCTACCGGAGATGCTGTTAAGGAAGCACTTACCAACGTTGCAATGCAGGTTGCAGCCATGAACCCCACATATATTTCAAGAAACGATATCTCCGCAGAATCTCTTGCAAAAGAAAAGGATATCACTCTTGAGAGCGCTTTGAACGATCCTTTCTCTCTTCCCAAGCCCATCCTGAACAAGCTTATCGAAAAGGCTGTTAACGGCGTTTGGAGCGATGCCGACAAGGCTATCTACGAAGAGAAGAAGTCCAACATGAACTATCTTCCCAACTTCCTTTCCGATGCTGCCAAGGCTCAGCTCGCAGAGCTTGCTCTTGCAGACAAGGCAACCATCTCCGGAGACAAGATCTTCGCAGGCCTTGTAGAGGGACGTATTTCCAAGCACCTTAAGGAGATCTGCCTCCTTGATCAGGTTTACGTTAAGGCAGAAGACGGCAAGCAGTCCGTTGCAGCTTACCTTAAGAGCGTTGATGCCAACATCACCATCGCTAAGTTCGTTCGTTTCGAAGTAGGCGAAGGAATGGAAAAGAAGCAGGAGAACTTTGCAGAAGAAGTTGCAAAGCAGATGAATGCTTAATCAAAGCTTTAAGTAAAGATAAAACAGGGGCCACCTCAAAGAGGTGGCTCTTTTTTTATGCGCAGACGGTGATATGAGTTGACATAAAATCAACATAAAACCACAAAAGTCCACAAAATCATCTTGACACAGTCTCGGAACAAGCCTATAATCATCATGAAACACAGCGCATTTTATTGTTTCTTGTTGAATTTTGACCAAATCAGTCGGAGAGTAGCGTACATGGCAGAGAGGAAGTATTGCAGTGACAGATCACCCAAGACCGGGCGCATATCGAAACTCGTTGCAGATCTTTTTGCCAAGATGCCCGAGATAGAATCCGCAAGAGCGATCCTCATTACGGAATCTTACAGGCAGACCGAGGGCATGCCCACGGTAATGCGCCGCGCTCTGGCCTTTAAACATATTCTTGAAAATATCCCCATCATCATCCGCGACGGAGAACTCATTGTGGGAAGTTCCACCCTTGCACCCCGCGGATGTCAGACTTATCCCGAATTTTCCTATGAGTGGCTCGAAGCCGAATTTGACACCGTAGCAAAGCGCGAGGCGGATCCTTTCTTTATTTCCGACAAGACCAAAAAAGAATTAAAAGAAGCCGACAGTTACTGGAAGGGAAAGACCACCAGCGAACTTGCTTCTTCCTATATGGCTCCCGAAACAAAGAAAGCCATCGATCATTTCATGTTCACACCCGGTAATTATTTCTATAACGGTGTTGGACATTATACCTGCAAATATTGGGAAGTGCTTGAGATCGGTTTTGAGGGCATTAAAGAAAAAGCACAGGCTGAACTTGAAACCTGCAATTTCGGAGATGCGGATTATGCTTCCAAGCATACATTGCTTGAAGCCATGATGATAAGCTGCGATGCGGTGATGGATTATGCGGCCCGATATCGCAAACTGGCCCTCGGAATGGCCGATAAATGCACAGATCCGGTGCGGAGAGAAGAACTTTTGAAGATCGCGGAAAATCTTGAAAATGTTCCTGCCCGGGGTGCCCGTTCTTTTTACGAGGCCTGCCAGAGCTTCTGGTTCGTACAGCAGCTTTTGCAGCTTGAGTCTTCGGGACATTCCATTTCTCCCGGACGTTTCGATCAGTATATGTTCCCTTATTTCAAGGCGGACATTGACGGGGGGAAGATCACAAGGGATTTTGCCCAGGAACTCATCGACTGTATCTGGGTCAAATTAAACGACCTTAACAAATGCCGTGACGCCGAAAGTGCCAAAGGATTTGCGGGTTACAGCCTGTTCCAGAACTTGATCGTGGGCGGTCAGGATGAAAACGGCCTTGATGTGACCAACGATCTTTCCTTTATGTGCCTTGATGCTTCCATGCATGTTTTTCTTCCCATGCCTTCCCTTTCCATAAGGGTTTGGAACGGTTCGCCCTATGAACTTTTGATGAGGGCTGCCGAGGTTACAAGGACCGGCATCGGACTTCCCGCATATTACAACGACGAAGTCATAATCCCCTCCCTTATGAACATGGGCCTGCCCCTTGCTGAGGCAAGGGATTACGGCATCATCGGTTGCGTTGAGCCCCAGAAGGGCGGTAAGACCATGGGATGGCACGATGCTGCTTTTTACAACATGTGCAGACCCCTGGAGCTTGTTTTCTCCGACGGCGAGGATGCCGGGGAGCAGATTGGCCCCCATACCGGCAATGTGGAGAACATGGAGACCTTCGAAGAATTCTACGAAGCCTACAAGACCCAGCAGAATTATTTTATCTCCCTTTTGGTCAATGCCGACAATTCCATCGACATGGCTCATGCCGAGAGAGCACCCCTTCCCTTCCTTGCGTGTCTCATGGATGACTGCATGAAGAGGGGAAAGACTCCCGAGCAGGGCGGCTGTGTTTACAATTTCACCGGCCCCCAGGGCTTTGGTATTGCCAACATGGCGGATTCTCTGTACGCGGTAAAAACCCTTGTTTACGACGAAAAGAAAGTCACAATGGCGGAACTTAAAAAGGCCCTTCTTTTTAACTTCGGAAAGGGGGCTGCGGCTCCCGTGGTACGTGAATTCGCAGGCAGGATAACCGCCGAGTTCATAAAACAGGGTGTTGTACCGGAGCCTTCCAAGGTTTCGGCACTTACAAAGCAGGTGATCGAAGGATCGGTGACCGAGGCGGAAAAAGCACGTTTTGATGAGATATTAAAGCTCATAAACAACGTTCCCAAATTCGGCAATGACATTGACGAAGTGGATCTTTTCGCAAGGGATGTTGCTTATACCTATACAAAGCCCTTGCTTAAATACAAGAATCCCAGGGGCGGAAGGTTCCAGGCGGGACTTTATCCCGTA
>JAEEGT010000219.1 GCA_016280465.1 Lachnospiraceae bacterium
AAAGAGGGTATATCAGGGTTCCTCCGGAAGAGTGTACCCGCATCCCGTGTGCGAGTCTATTTCCGATGAGAAAAAGAATAAGGAATACACAGCCGTGTATCTTGAGAATGACTACATTCTTGTGATGATCCTTCCCGAGATCGGCGGCCGTATCCAGCGTTTGTACGATAAGACCAACGGCTATGATGCCGTATACTACAATGAGGTCATCAAGCCCGCCCTTGTGGGTCTTGCAGGTCCCTGGATCTCCGGCGGTATCGAGTTTAACTGGCCCCAGCACCACAGACCCTCCACTTTCGATCCCGTGCAGTACACCGTTAAAGACAATGAAGACGGATCGGTTACCTGCGTTGTGGGAGAAACGGAGAAGATGTTCCATACAAGGGGTACGGCTTCTTTTACCGTATATCCCGACAGGGCATATTTAGAGATCAAGGGTATGGTCTATAACCCCACGGAAGAACCCAAAACCTTCCTTTGGTGGGCAAATCCAGCAGTTTCCGTAGGAGATCACACAAGATCCATATTCCCGCCTGATGTTACTGCCGTATTCGATCACGGCAAGCGCGATGTTTCGGAGTTCCCCATTGCAAAGGGCGTTTATTACAAGGTTGACTATGCTCCGGGAACGGATATTTCCCGCTATAAGAACATTCCCGTGCCCACCTCCTACATGGCTCACAAGTCCGATTACAATTTCATCGGCAACTACGATGATTCAAAGCAGGCCGGACTTTTACACGTGGCAGACCATCATGTAAGCCCCGGGAAAAAGCAATGGACCTGGGGTAACGGAGATTTCGGCCGTGCCTGGGATAGAAATCTTACGGATGAGAACGGCCCTTACATTGAGCTTATGACCGGTGTGTTTACAGATAACCAGCCGGATTTCACCTTCTTAAAGCCCTTTGAAGAGAAGACCTTTACCCAGTTTTTCATGCCCTACAAGGCCTGCGGCGCCATCAAGAATGCCACAGAAGACCTGGCTGTGAACCTTGAAGCGGGAGATAAGGGAGCAGTGGTGACTCTTTATTCATCCAAAGACTTCGACTCAGAATTGAAGGTTACGGTTTACGACGAAAACGGCAGGGAAGAGTCGAGTTATGTAAACTTAAAGGCCACGGATTCCGCAGTTCTTTCTTTTGCCGGATTTGACGGCTCCAAAGAGGGTACAGGCGTTAAAATCTTAAAAAAGAACGAGCCTATCCTTGAATATACCGTAAAGCACGTGGAGCCTGAGATCCCCAAGCCCGCCGATCCCATGAAGGCCCCGGAAGAGGTTTCGAACAATGAGGAGCTGTTCCTTTGTGGAACCCATCTTGAACAATACAGACATGCCACCTTCCGTCCCGAGGATTATTATCTGGAGGGCTTAAAGCGTGACACTGAAGATATCCGTATCAACAACGCCTACGGAAAGCTGATCTACGACAAGGGCCGTTTCGAGGAATCAATCGGATATTTTAAAGCGGCAGTGAAGCGCTCCGTAAAGTTCAATCCAAATTCCTATGACTGCGAGCCCTTCTTTAATCTGGGACTTGCACTTAAGATGCTCGGTAAGGAAGCCGAAGCTTACGATGCTTTTTACAAAGCTACCTGGGACGGCAATTTCAGAGGCCGCGGTTTCTTTGAACTTGCTTTGCTGGAGTGTAAGCGGGGCAATCTCGAAAAAGCACTGGAATTTGTCAATGAATCCCTGAATAATGGTTTACATAACTTTAAGGCCCGCACCATTAAGACGGCCATTCTCCGTAAGCTTGGCAGAACTGCGGAATCCGCTGAATTGCTGGGTGAGACCCTCAGGCTCGATCCCATCGATCCTGGTGCTCTGTTTGAAAGAAAGCTTTTGTTTGATGATGATTCCTTTACCGCGCTTATGCGTGCCGACAACGAGGATTACAGGGATCTTTCCATCATGTATGCATCGGCGGGATTTATGGAGGAGGCTTTAGAGGTCTTAGACTTAAGTCCCGATAAGAATGAACCCTTGAATCATTATTATCGTTTTGCTTTTACCGGTGATGCCAAGTATCTTTCCAAGGCAGAGAGCAGCGACAGCGCCTACTGTTTCCCCAACAGGATAGAGGATATCAACGTTCTTGAGAATGCCGTTAAGCACGGCGGGAAGATGGCGGCTTATTATCTCGGGTGCCTTTATTACGACAAACGGGAGTGGGAAAAAGCAAAAGCCCTCTGGGAGTCCGCGGCAGAGGAAATTTCCCTTCCCACGGTTCACAGAAACCTGTCCCTTGTTTACTACAACAAGGAGCATGACCCTGACAAAGCACAAAAAGAACTGGAAACTGCCTTCGCTATGGACAAGTCGGATGCCCGCATTTTCTTTGAACTTGACCAGCTCTACAAAGTCACGGACAGGGACGTTTCCTTCAGACTTTCGAAGATGGAAGAAAATTCATCCCTTCTTGAAAAGAGGGACGATCTTTTCACCGAATATATTACTCTTTTAAATGCTGACGGGCAGTTTTCCAAGGCGTATAATCTTATCATGGGTCATAGATTCCATCCCTGGGAGGGTGGCGAAGGTAAGATCACGGGGGCTTACAAGCAGCCACTTATTGGTCTTGCGGCCGGGGCGGGTGACAAAGCCGTTGCCAAGGCTTATATCGAAAAAGCCTTTTCTTTCCCCGAAAACTTAGGTGAAGGAAAACTCATAGGTGAACTTGATAATGACCTTTATTT
The DNA here is from genome assembly GCA_016280465.1 of Lachnospiraceae bacterium. Classification (GTDB taxonomy): domain Bacteria; phylum Bacillota; class Clostridia; order Lachnospirales; family Lachnospiraceae; genus UBA1258. The sequence goes on from JAEEGT010000219.1 coordinate 2,701, forward strand.
CCTGATGGGTGAG
>JAEEGT010000220.1 GCA_016280465.1 Lachnospiraceae bacterium
CCATGGATTCAGATGACACGGTAGTGGAGCTTATCTGCGACGGTATCCATGTACACCCCGCGGTGGTGCGGAATACCTTTAAGGTTTTCGGCGGCAGCAGGATTTGTCTTATGAGTGACAGCATGGAAGCCACGGGCATGCCTAACGGCAAGTATTCCCTTGGCGGTCAGGAGGTCTTCGTGACCGACAGACATGCGACTCTTAAGGACGGCACTCTTGCAGGCAGTGCATCCACTTTGTGGGATTGCTTTAAACAGGTTTTGAAGATGGGTGTTCCTGTTGAGGAAGCCGTTACGGCGGCAGCCGTTACTCCCGCGAAGGAAGCGGGAATATTTGAAAGGTCCGGAAGCATCAGCGAGGGCAAGGCTGCCGAACTGATAGTAACGGATGACAAATTTGAGATTTTGGAAGTTATCGGATGAGTAAAGACAAGATAACCGGATTATCCTTTAAAGATCATAAATGGCGGGTGCGGGCACTGGTGCTGGCACTTGCTGATATTTTTGTGGTGGTGTTCGCTGCCGTTGCCGCTTTGTGGATTCGTTTCGATTTTTCCTTCGAGTCCATGGACAAAGTTTTCTTAGGCAATGCGGTTCGGATGCTGCCCTTTGACATTATATTGACACTGGTGCTTTTCTGGTGCTTTAAGCTTTATCAGAGCGTGTGGAGATATGCCAGTGCCAATGAGCTTATCAAGATTGCAGGCGCGGTACTTGCGGACGGTGTGATCCAATTGGCGGTGTTCCTGATCTTTAAGATCGCTGTTCCAAGGAGCTATTATCTGTTCTATGTGTTTATCCTGGGCGTTGGCACCGTGGGGATCAGGTTTTTCTATAGGTTCCTTCGGATACTCAGGGCCAAGAGTCTGTCACTTCGAAACGGTGATGCATGCAAGAATGTGATGATAGTGGGTGCGGGGGCTGCCGGAAACTCCATACTTAAAGAGATCGAGGCAAGTTCCTATATCACCATGCAGGTCAAGTGCCTAATCGACGACAATAAGGGTTGTCAGGGCAAGAACATGCGCGGCGTGCCCATCGTTGGTGGACGGGAATCCATACCTCAGGCAGTGGAGCGGTTCGAGATTGACGAGATCATCATCGCTATTCCCAGCGCACCGAGACTCGAGATCAAGAAGATCGTCGAGATCTGTAAGGAAACCGGCTGTAAGATCCAGATGGTTCCCGGTATATATCAGCTTATAAACGGCGATGTGAGCATTGCTCAGCTTCGTGAGGTGGATATTGAGGATCTCCTTGGCAGAGATCCCGTAAAGATCAACCTCGATGAGGTGGCAGGTTATGTTATGGGAAAGACCGTACTTGTTACGGGTGGCGGCGGTTCCATCGGAAGCGAGCTTTGCAGACAGCTGGCGGCCCATGAACCGGGACAGCTCATCATCGTAGATATCTACGAGAACAACGCCTACGATATCCAGCAGGAACTTAAACTTAAGTATCCTGACTTGAAACTGACGGTGCTCATAGCATCGGTCCGTGATGAACTGAAAATTAATCAGATCTTTGAGGAATACAAGCCTGAGATCGTATATCACGCAGCGGCTCACAAGCATGTGCCCCTTATGGAGGACAGCCCTGCCGAAGCCATCAAGAACAATGTATTCGGTACTTACAATACGGCCAAGGCTGCAGATAAATACGGTGTTAAGCGATTTGTACTGGTATCCACCGACAAGGCCGTGAATCCCACCAACATCATGGGAGCCTCCAAGCGCATGTGCGAGATGGTGATCCAGATGATGAACGAGCGCTCAAACACCGAGTTTGTGGCGGTACGATTCGGCAATGTTCTTGGCTCCAACGGTTCGGTAATACCGCTGTTTAAGAAACAGATATTGGCAGGCGGTCCTGTCACCGTTACGGATCCCAACATCATCAGATATTTCATGACCATTCCCGAGGCGGTTTCATTGATCTTACAGGCAGGAGCCTATGCCAAGGGCGGAGAGATCTTTGTGCTTGATATGGGAGAGCCTGTAAAAATTCTGGATCTTGCAGAGAACCTTATCAAGCTGGCGGGCTACAGAGTGGGCGAAGATATCGAGATTGTATTCACGGGACTCAGACCCGGCGAGAAGATGTACGAAGAACTCCTGATGGACGAGGAAGGGCTTAGAGAAACGGAGAATAAGCTCATCCACATCGGAAAGCCCATAGAATTTGATCGGGAAGCCTTTGAACACAGCCTTGAGAAACTCAAAACTGTGAGCCGTGATGAGCCGGAACTTGTTAAAAAGTACGTGAGTGAGATCGTGGATACGTACAAGCCCACGGCAGTATAGCCTGCTCAAAGATATATATCGAAACACTATAAATAAAAACCGGAAGAATAGAGAAATGAAATACGCACTTATCGGCTGCGGCCGAATTTCCACAAATCATATCAAAGCAGCCGTAAACAACAAACTTGAGATCGTTGCGGTCTGTGATATTGTTCCCGAGCACATGGAGAGCGTGCTTGCAAAGCATGGGCTTGAAGGGGATAAGACCATCAAGCGCTACACGGACTACAAGCAGCTGATCTCAGACAATCCCGACATCGAACTTATCAGTATCGCCACAGAGAGCGGAATTCACGCTGAGATTGCCCTTTATTGCATAGATCACGGTATCAACGTGATAATAGAGAAACCCATGGCAATGTCCCTTGCTGACGCCGATAAGATCATCAAATTGTCAGAGGAAAAGCATGTTAAGGTTTCGGCCTGCCATCAGAACCGTTTCAACATCGCGGTACAAAAGATGCGCAACGCTCTTGAAACAGGTAGATTCGGTAAATTATCACATGGTTCCATCCATGTACGCTGGAACAGAAACAAAGATTATTACGATCAGGCGCCCTGGCGCGGTACCTGGGCCCAGGACGGCGGAGCCCTGATGAACCAGTGCATCCACGGCATAGATCTTTTAAGATGGACCTTCGGCGATGAGATCGACGAGGTCTACGGTCAGACAAGACAGCAGTTCCATCATTATCTTGAGGCCGAGGATATAGGCATGGCAGTTGTAAAGTTTAAGAACGGTGCCATTGCCACGATCGAAGGCACAACCAATGTGTACCCTCAGAACCTTGAGGAAACACTCTATGTATTCGGTGAAAAGGGAACCGTAAAGATCGGCGGAAAATCCACCAACAACATTGATGTGTGGGATTTTGCGGATGAAACAGAGGCTGATGCCGATAACAAAGGCCTTAAGGAAGCCACCAGTAATGTATACGGTAACGGTCACACATCCCTTTTTGCGGATATGATGGATGCCATAAAGCACGACAGAGCTCCCTACGTGGATGCTCATGCGGGCAGGAATGCTCTTGAACTGGTGCTTGCCATTTACAAGAGCCAGAAGACAGGACAGCCGGTCAAATTGCCCCTTAAAGATTTTGCAAGTACAGATATGATGGGTGAATTCTGATGCCGCTTAAGCTTATGTACATCACCAATGATGACAGAGTTGCTTTGATCGCTGAGAAATATGGTGTTGACAGAATCTGGATCGATCTTGAGACAATGGGCAAGGAACAGAGGCAAAAGAACTTTGACTCCGTCAAAAGCCATCATTCCGTTGATGATATTCGAAGGATAAGTCCCAAACTCACCACATCGGAGATGTTGGTGCGTATAAATCCCTGGAATATAGGTTCCAAGTCGGAAATAGATGCGGTGATCGAAGCGGGAGCTCAGAGGATCATGCTTCCCATGTGGACCGGTGTCAAAGAAGTCGGTGATTTCCTTGAAGCAGTTAACGGAAGAGCAAAGACTACGCTTCTCCTTGAAACCATCGGAGCCGAGAAGTGCCTCGATGAAGTTTTAAAACTTCCCGGGGTGGATGAGATTCATATCGGGCTTAACGATCTTCACATACAGTATGGATTAAAGTTCATGTTTGAACTTTTAGCCAACGGAACTGTTGAGCGGATATGTGAAAAGATCAAAGCCACCGGAAAACCTTACGGTTTTGGCGGAATCGCAAGACTGGGATACGGAGATGTACCTGCGGAACTTGTGATCTCCGAACACTACAGGCTTGGTTCCACCCGAGGGATACTTTCAAGAGCCTTCTGTGATACGGCTAAAGTTTCTGGTATCGATGAGATAGATGATATCTTCGCAAGGGAAATGAAGTCCCTTCGTGATTATGAAGAGCGTGTGAAAGACTATACGGAAGCTGAGTTTACCGAGAATCATAAGAGATTCCTTGAAGGCGTTGATAAAGTTGTAAAGAGAATAAGCGGGAAATAATGAAGGCTTTAACCAAAGAGATAATTAGCAAACTGACAGCTGAATATGGAAACTCATTCTATCTCTTGGATTCCGATGTGTTTGAGGATAATTATCTCAAGCTTAAAGCGGCCTTTGAAAAGTATTATCCGAGGTTCAACATTGCTTATTCTTATAAGACCAACTATACCCCTAAATTGGTCAAGATCGTAAACAGACTGGGTGGGTTTGCCGAAGTTGTTTCCAATATGGAAGCGGATATCGCGCTTAAGTCGGGAGTTGAGTACGAAAGGATAATCTGGAACGGCCCTGTAAAGAACAAAGACAGGGTAAAAGAAGTCCTGTTAAAGGGAGGAACCGTAAATATCGATTCTCTTGCGGAATTTGAGTTTGTAAGGTCTGTTGCTATAGATAACCCCGGAACAGTCATAAACCTCGGTGTTCGCTGTAATTACGATGTCGGGGACGGAGTGGTCTCCAGATTCGGTATCGACACCGAGAGCCCTGAGTTTGATGAGATCCTTGCAGGCATCAAGGCCTGCAATAATGTAAAGCTTGTAAATTTTCAGGCACACTTTGCGAAGCGCCTTCCTGAGTTTTGGACAGCCCGTGCAGAGGGCATGCTAAAGATCTATGATAAAGCCGTCAAAGAATACGGCCTTAGACCTGATAGGCTTGATATAGGCGGCGGAATCTTTGGTGATATGCCCGATTTATTAAGGAATCAGCTGAAGATCGCAAAAGTCTGTTTTGAAGATTATGCAAAGCGTGCTGCTGTTAAATTTTCTGAGTACTTCAAGGACACAGAGAATCCCCCTGTACTGATGGTGGAGCCTGGAACCGCTATTGCGGCAAATTCCATGCGATATGTGTGCAGGGTTGAAACCATAAAGAATATACGCGGCAAGATTATAGCCTCAGCTAACGGATCTCAGAAAAATATAAGCATGTCAAGCATCAATCCTCCAATGGAGGTAGTAGCCTGCGGCAAAAACCGAAAAAAGTATGACAGCGCAGATATTGCGGGATATACCTGTATCGAATCCGATTACCTGTACAAGGGCTATAGCGGAAAATTGGGAGTGGGCGATTATCTTGTATTCAG
>JAEEGT010000022.1 GCA_016280465.1 Lachnospiraceae bacterium
AAGAGATCTGGAAGGATTATTTCGATTTTGAAAGAGACTACGGAAAGATCGGAGAGTGCATCAAAAGATCCGGAGACGGACACCTGAAGGAATGCTTTGAAAAGGGCTTTGGTATCAGAGTCCTTTCCCAGGAATTATGGGAGATGATCGTTTCCTTCATGATCTCCCAGAACAACAATATCCCAAGGATCAGGGGCATTATCGAAAAAATATGCGCTCTTGCGGGCAAGCGGATCGAAGGCACGGATGTGTATGCTTTTCCGGGACCCTCGGATCTTTCTCCCGTGGCTTTTGACGATGCTTCGTTGGGCCTTGGCTACAGAGCAGGGTATCTTAAGGAGATGTTTGCATACACCGCTGAAAATCCGGAGTGGCTCGAAGGATTAAAGAAACTTTCCTATGAAGAAGCAAGAAAGCTCCTTATCTCAAAGAAGGGGATCGGACCCAAGGTGGCGGATTGTGTGTGCCTGTTCGGGCTTTCCCACAGGGATGCTTTTCCCGTGGATACCCATATAAAGCAGCTGCTTTCAAAGTATTATCCCGGGGGCTTTGACGCTACGCCTTACGAAGGCTTCGGCGGCATAATCCAGCAGTATCTTTTCTATTATGAAATAAAATGACAAAAAAAGAGGGACGGCAATGAGCCGTCCCTCTTTGGGTATGAACATCATTCGATGGCAATGTACTTGCTTTCGGGAACCTTGGGCTGCTCTTCCTTCTTGGGAACATACACGTTAAGTATGCCGTCCTCGAATTTGGCCTTGATATCCTCTTCGGTAATGTCTTCGCCGACATAAAAGCTTCGGCTGCTGGTACCGATGTAACGTTCTCTGCGGATGTACTGGCCTTTCTTATCCTTCTCATCGTTGTTTGTCTTGGTGGTAGCGGAGATGTTGAGATATCCGTCCTTAAGTTCCAACTGAAGGTCTTCCTTCTTGTATCCGGGAAGTTCGATCTCAAGGTCGTAACCGTTTTCGGTTTCCTTAACATCGGTCTTCATGATCTGGGGAATAGCAGGTCTCCTTGCTGCCTTGGGTGTATCAAAGAAAAATTCATCAAACAAACTGGGCATGAACATAATAAGTACCTCCTTTATATGTGAGTGATTTGATTTTAATGGGTTACGGTATCGATGTACGATACCGTATCATCGGAAGTTTTCTTCCTTTGATGGTTTCGTTATACACCCATTGTTAGCACTCGTCAAGGGCGAGTGCTAACAATTAATCAATTGTTTAGAAATTTTATTTTTGTGTAATTATTTATTACTTAATCACATTATGTTATTATAAAAAAGTGTTATGACTGATAGTATTCTTGCTTATGATTGAGGGTACATATATGGAAGACAAGAGAAAAAAATTCGGTCCTCAGGGTCGCCCGGAGAACGGTAACGGTCCCATGGGCCGTCCCGACAACGGCTTTCCCACAGATCTGCAGGCTCACGGCAAAGCCATGGGGATCTTCAGAAATATAGCAATGGCCATGGGCTTTGTATTCTGGGTTGCCACACTTATAATCGTCGGCGTGCTCACCAGATACGAAGACAAGCCCTTTGCGTTTAATATAGCCGGTCTGTGGGGCGTGATCTCCATGACGATCCTTTTGTGCATGAACTTCTACATGACCGTTCAGTCCAAGCGTTTCAGCGAGCATTTTGCAAAGCGCGGCAAGGATCTCCAGCAGTCCAGAGAGCAGAATCAGGACATCATCAAGTCCCTGTGCTCCAATTTCAGTGCGGTATATTATATCGACCTTGACACCGGTGAGCTTCGTTTCCTTCAGATCGGAAACCGTATCAGGCATTACATGGGCAAGGAATACAGCGAAGATCATACCTTTGAATGGTATGTGGAATCCTATTGCAAGAAGATCGTTCTTCCCGAGTATCAGGAAGAGTTCATCAAACAGTTGACCCGCGATAATCTCCGTGAGAAGCTTTCCACCAGAGATTATTACACCTACACCTATCTCGGGGATAAGAACGGAAGACCCAATTACTTCGAGATGAAGGTTACCAAGTGTAACAATGAGGAGAGCAAGCTTGTCATCGGTTTTGCCGATGTTGACGCCGAAGTCCGTGAAAACAGGGAAAAGAACATGCTTTTAAAGGATGCTCTCATGCAGGCTGAGAGAGCAAACAAGACAAAGGATGTATTCTTATCCAATGTGTCCCATGAACTGCTCACTCCCCTTAACGAGATCTCCGGCCGTGCAACCCTGATAGCCCTTAATGCCGAAGTCAGCGAAGAGGCCTCCGGTGATGCCAACAGCATTGTCAATGCCGCCGAGCGTATGGCCTTTCTTATCAATGATATCCTGGATATCAGCATGATCGAGAACGGTGAGATGGTGCTTCACGATTCCAACATCAATATCCGCAGTATCCTTGAGGAAGCTGTGGAAAGGACCATCGAGGGCGCCAAGGAAAAGAAGATCACCGTCAATTATTCAAGCAACATCCTTCACGACGAAGTTGTGGGAGACGGAGCCAGAGTTTATTCCATCATCAAGAGACTTCAGGACTTCGCCGTTGATTTCTCAAAGAAAGAGAGCACCATCTTTATCAATGCCGAGGAAGTGGGCTCCATCGGCAACCGCGCCAGATATACAGTGTCCATCGAGTGTGACGATCTTCATATCTCCGAGGAAGAGATCAAAGCCATGTACGATACCTTCTTTAAGAATCCCACTGCTGACGGAGAGAAGGTTTCCGCCACGGGCACAGGTCTTCTTATCAGCAAGTGCATAATCGAGATGATGAAGGGCAAACTGGAGATCAAGGGAAACGGCAAGGGCGGTACTTTGATCAGTGCTACCATGGGACTTCTGATCGCCGACAGAGGGTAGGATATCCGGGTAATCCCGGGGTTTTTAAGGTCGGATCGAAACTGCTTTATTTTCATCCTTGACTTTCCCATTTCACTGTGATAATATTTCTTGCGTGCCGATAAAACGGTACGGAATGTGCGTGTAGCTCAGCTGGATAGAGCGACTGGCTACGGACCAGTAGGTCGAGGGTTCGAATCCTTTCACGCACGGTTCGTATAACAGAAAAGGCCCGGTCAGAAGACCGGGTCTTTTTCTGTTATAGGAGCGTGCACGGAGATCCGAACCCTCGCGAGGGTTCGGTCTCCGCTTCGCGACCGTCGGTCCAAAGCCGAGGTCCATCGGACCTCGTGGACCCTTTCACGCACGGGGTCGACCCTTCGCGACCGCCGGCGCAGAACCGAGGTCCACCGGACCTCGTGGACCCTTTCACGCACGGCTGAGAATTGATTAACTATTTTATATATAAATTTGATATAATTTAATCCATGGCGTTTTTGGGGTTCAACCCTTTTTTATAAAACCTTTTGCTCTTTTCATTCGTAATATATTCAGAAAGGCATATATATTTGTGGTGGTTTGAGGCATAATATGGAAAAAGAACAATCATCTGAACAAAATGAGACATTCGTAAGCGAGCAGCCCGTTACAGAGGGGGCGTGTAAGATAAAAAGGAAGAATACAATTAAAAGTATTCTGGCTTTTATTTGCTCTTTCTTTTTAATCACAGCCCTTTTGGGCCTTCTTCTGGCCATAATCGATCTTATCGGAGCTCTTTGGGGCTTAATCTTTAAGAAAAAAGAGAAAAGGAAGAAACATATCTTTTCCGTTTTTGCCCTGGCTGTGTTGGCATTTATGGTATATACATCCTTTAATCCCATTCAGAAGGTTAAGTCACTTCTTGAACCCAATAGGGATATTGACAGGTCTCAGTCTAAAGAAATCACGGCAGAGATGAAGAAAACTCCGTCCGACATTGAAGGAATGACCCTTTACGACAAGTTAAAAGCAGGCCTGATACCGGATGAGAATTCAGACACCGATGGGGATGGAATCAATGATAAGGATGAGATAGAAATCTATAAAACTAATCCGAAAAAGGTTTCAACATCGGGAGATGCCATTCCGGATTCGGTTAAAGTATCACTGGGACTTAATGTAAAGAAGAAGTATAAACTTGCTAACTTAGACCTTACGGGAACCGAATATGAAAATCTTTTCAGTCATCCCGAGTGTGTGACTATTAACACTTCCAAGGCAAAGAATGCTTTTGCCGACATAAGCGAGCATACTGTTTATGTGGACGGAGAGGAAGCAATTGCAGGGTTCTTGCTTAGAAATGTGGAAGGCAAGGTCACCATAGATTTCAGTGATTATATCACCGATGGGGATGATTATATTGCTTACATAGTGGATAATGCCGCCGGCGGAACCGTAGAAAAACTGAAACTAAAAGATTATAAGATTACGTGCATGTGCAGTTACGGATCATGCAGTGTAGGGGTATTTAAGTCGGCACCGAAAGTAAATAATTCGCTTTTGCTTATCCCCTCGGGCTGGTTCGGTTTATTTTTTGATCTCTTTAACCAGGGTAGAAGAACTTTTGTCATGCTTGAGGAGTCATGTATAGGTGCAGACAGTAACAGCGCGGATCGAAGCGAAGAGATGTCTTCTGTGTTTACTGAGATTATGGGTGTTCCGATTAAAGTCAAACACAAGTATATCAGTGTAGTCGAATATGAGTTGTGGAAGAATACTCTCAAGGACAAGTGCGGAGGAACCAGCGTATTTGCATGGGGTGAGTATACAAAGAATCCCGCATACTGGGTAATATGTTATGCAGAATTGAACAGCAGTGACAAATCAACCTTTATAGATGAAGATGTTTTACGAAGTCTGTGGTTATATACGAATAAAACGGTCGATGGAGGTATGATTTTTGAGTATGGAAGCGACCTTGCTCAGCCGTATACTCATAACTATGCAACAAGTTGCGACGCTGAAGGTTTTTGCGTTGTTCATGACACATGGCCTGTGTTAAATGCCGATGTTTGCGCAGGATTAACCTTCCTTGCCGCACGTCGATATAACACTAAATTTGGAGATTTGCCGCTTAACGGTGAAGAGTATAACCGTACCGGTGAAAACTATCTTGATCTCACAAAATTTCGGGAAACCGATGTCGCAAGATTCACGACGTCAGTGGATGAGGAGACTGCCAGGTATTTGTTTTCATATTCGAGAGAATATCCGCTTTCAGAGTTGTTAAACCCGCATTATGATTCTGACGGAGAACTTGTATCTCAAGACCAAAGAAGCGAGAATTCCTATAAATTAAGACAGGCGGAATATGAGAAAAAGGACAACATCAGAGCGGGATTCTTTTTATCAAAAGGGCAGATTAATAATAGTCCTAACAACGGAATAAAGGTTGATAAGGAAATCGATGCTGAGTTTATCGAGGAAAATCAGAACCTTCTTGCATACATACTTGACGCACAGCTGGATTACAATTCGTATGACGGAGCAAAAAATGTTTTGTCATTTGAAGCGTTCAATGGGTTGAAAGATTACCTGGAGACCGGGAGAGTTGTTAAAATAGGTGTTTGCGATACCAAGTTGGCTTTCTTACGTTGGAATGGTATTATGCCTGCGTTATTTAGCAGAGTTTCGGTTCACGGACATGCACTTTTGGTTTATGACATTGGGCAAGACGAAAACGACGAAGATATTTGGTATTTGTATGTATATGACCCCAACTGGGTGCCGGATACAATCAGAGAAGGAGAAAATAACAAAAATGCAAACTGGGATGGCAGAATTGCCGAGTACAAGGACAAGTTTAAAATTGTGCTGACAAAGAAGAAAAAAGGTTACTCAATCAAATATGACCCGGTGAATGATAAAGAGTATGTCTATGACTATATTTGTCCAATTACGGTCGATGGAGATCCAAATGGAAAAACTGTAGAGGATTGGGCGGCAAGTCATTAATCGTATAGAGGTGTTTTTATGGCAGAAGACAGAAAACTTTATATAAAAGAACTTGAACGTGGTATTTACCTCTTCGACGAAGGCCATGCTGCATCGGGGTATCTTGTGGTGGGCGAAAACAGAGCCTGCATGATTGATACCATGAACGGCTGGAACAATCTTTCCAAGGCTATTGCGGACATTACCGACAAACCGGTGACCGTCGTAAATACCCACGGGCATCCGGATCATATTTTCGGCAATGTATTTTTCCCCGAAACCTATATGAATCCCGCTGACTTGGATATTGCCGATATGTTTGTCAAAGATCCTGAAATGTATAAGGATTTCCCCGAAGAAGGCATGACTTTTCCGCCCTTCAAACCGATTAAAGAAGGCGACGTCATAGACCTTGGCGGGCGTACGCTGCGAGTTTACGAACTCCCGGGACATACTCCGGGCGGGATATTGCTTCTTTTGCCCGAAGAAAAGATTTTGTTTGTGGGCGATGCTATAAACCATCATTTATGGATGCAGGTGCCGGGCGCACTTCCTATGAGTGATTTTATAGCCAATCTCGAACGTCTTATGTTCCTTGAAAAAGAAGCGGATCGAATTCTCCACGGGCATGCAAGAGATTTTGATGATATCTCTCTAATGAGATGTGTACTTAATGGGGCTAAGGAGATAGTTGCCGGCAAGAACGAGGACGACGAGCCTTATGTGTATTTCGGAGGCGAGGCGCGTATGCATCATTTTGCCATTGAGTCCGGTAAGCACTATTCTCAGACTGACGGAAGTGTTATTGTTTATAACCCGTAACTCATACCCCGGATTATCTAAACAAATATTGAACACCTCAGGCTTTGATTGAAGAGATATTCGAAAAGCATCTCTATCTTCTGATTCCGTTTTACATTTTCAATCACGAGAAGAACTTAAGCACTATAGCCGGTGATGAAATCCAGACCGATGTTTTGGCCGGGGTATATAACGATATTGTTGAGCGGCTGAACAAAGAACAGGAAGTGGGTTCCTTGTCAGCATTTTCCTTTAGTGTTATAATCAACATGACTGAGAAAGTACTCGACAAACTGGCACATAAACATGGAACCGTTCGCAGGAAAGTGGGTGAACAAATGGGCGGAA